>DATCYX010000141.1:0-6575 GCA_036526235.1 Anaerolineales bacterium
CATGGTTGGGCGAACCTTTGGCTTCGCCCGGCGGGAAAACACAGCCATAGGCGTGGTCGCCACCAACGCTAAGCTGAGCAAAGAGCATATCAACAAAGTCGCCCAGATGGCACAGGACGGGCTGGCCCGCACCGTACGCCCGGCTCACACCATGCTGGATGGAGACACCATCTTCGCCCTCTCCGCTGGGAGCCGTAAAGCGGACGTTAACATTGTGGGCGCTTTTGCTGCCGAGGCCTTTGCCCAGGCAGTCTTGCGCGCCGTGCAAATGGCTCAACCGCTCGCCGGATTGCCTTCCGCCTTAGGGGGAGCATTATGACCATGGATACTATTCTAATCGTTGAAGATAACCGAGATCTGTGTGAAGCTCTGCATGAAATCTTGAGCTTTGATGGCTATGCGGTCATCACCGCCTCCAACGGGGCGGATGCATTGGGAAAAATGCAAACCGTCAGCCCAGACCTGATCGTATCGGATATTACCATGCCCCAGATGGATGGTTTCACCTTTTTCCAAGCCGTGCGCGCCCGGCCGGATTGGCTGGCGATCCCCTTTATCTTCCTCACCGCTCGCGGCGAGCGAGATGATATCATCCGAAGCAAATACCTGGGCGCAGAAGATTACCTTATCAAACCGCTCACGCAAGAAGAATTGCTCACCGCAGTGCGCGCCAGGCTGGACCGCTCTCAGCAAATTCGCATTGCCACCCTGAGACAAGCCTACGAGACCAGCTTAACCGTATTGGCAAACGCCATTGATGTGCGCGATGTCAATGCCCAAGGGCACGTAGAACGGGTGGTTGCCTACTCGATGATTTTAGCAACTGAATTGAATCTGCAAGGGCGCTTGTTGGACCAATTACGTCTGGCGGCTATTTTGCACGATATCGGCAAAATCATCATCCAGGAATCGACTTTATTCAAATTTGTATCCCTGAACGTGACAGAGATGGCGGAAATTAGGAAACATGCCTCGGCTGGTGCAGAGATGGTTCGAGATATCGAATACCTTACCGCAATCGCCCCGCTTATACGCCACCATCACGAGCGCTGGGACGGGGGTGGATACCCTGACGGTCTCTCTGGAGAGAATATCCCCCTGGGGGCGCGCATTATCGCCCTGGCAGATAGCCTAGACAATATGGTCCTCGAGAAGCCTTACAAGGCCGCCCTGACCATGGATCAGGCCTATGAGGAAATCCTGAACAACTCTGGAAGCCGCTATGACCCAGCGGTGGTGGCAGTCTTTCAAAGAGCCTGGCAAGCTGGCAAAATTCACGCCGTGCGTGATCAATGGGTATCTACGAAGCAAGAAGCAACCCAAACATAATAATCCCACCTAATCCTCTCTAGATACTGGTACAACGCTTAGCTGCCCTGCTGGCTTGAGCGCCCTGGTGCGTCCGGTGTTAATCATCGCCACCGCGCCCACGATGATCAGCGCGGCTACGATGATTTGCGGGGTAAGTATTTCTTTTGCCAACAGGTTGCCCAAGATCACCGCGATAAGCGGATTCACGTACGCATAGGTAGCCACCAGGGGCGTCGGGGCGACGCGCAGCAGCCATGTATAGGATACAAAGCCCACCAGCGCCCCAAAGGTGATCAGATAAGCCATTCCCCATAGTGAGCGCGGCGTAATGGCATTCAAGTCCAGGCTGCCCCATTCGCCAGCCAGCGTACCAACCAGGAACAGGCTGGCGCTACCTGCCAGCATTTCCATGCCAGTGCCAAGCAGCGGCGATTCTGGCAGTTGCGCCGTGCGGCTATAAAGCGATCCAATCGCCCATAACAAGGACGCAAGCAATAACGCAACGACACCCGCAACGTTCATCTCCAACAACCCACCACTTTCCTGAGATGGGTTAATCAATAGGGCAATACCCAAAAAGCCCACCAGCACGCCGCTGGCAGTCTGCCAGTTGGGTCGCTGTCCACCTGGGCGCAAGGCATCTATCAACACCATCCAAAACGGGGCTGATCCCACGATCAGTGCTGCTATTCCCGAAGGAACGTACTGTTCGGCCCAAGAAACCCCACCGTTCCCGCCTAACAACAAGAAAAGGCCGACGATCGCCGCTGAGCGCCACTGCACGCGGGTTGGCGGAGCGTCTCCAGAAAGCCGGCGCCAAGCATACAGGATAGTCCCGGCGATCAAAAAGCGCACCCCAGCCATGAGAAACGGCGGGATGGTCTCCACCGCAAAACGGATTGCAAGGTAGGTAGACCCCCAGGTGATATATACCGAAATTAAAGCAAGCCAGATGCGAAACTTCATCCACTATTCCTTCCAGTTTGCATTCTTTGCCAGCTCCCATCCAAGTAATGCCTTCTTTCGAGCGGAACCCCAACGGTAAGCGCCAAAATCCCCTGCCTTGCGGATGACACGATGACAGGGAATAAGCACAGGAATTGGATTGTTTGCGACGGCATTGCCCACGGCTCTCGCGGCGGAGGGTATACCCAGGTGGCTGGCAATATCCCGGTATGATACCACAGCGCCGTACGGAATGCGCAAAAGAGCCTCCCAGACTTTTATTTGAAAATTAGTGCCGCGCAAGTACAGGCTAAGCGGTCCCGTCTCATATCCCGCCAACTTCGAGAAGATCTTGGGCAAAACGGTCTGTGTCTGGCGCTCGTCCTGCTGCAGGGTTGCGCGCGGCCAACGGCCTTTGACCAGCGCCAGCGCCTCGTTACGGTCATCCCGCTCAATATAGACCAGATCGCAGATGCCCCGCTCCGTAAGGGCCAACAAGCACTCGCCAAAAGGTGTGGGATGAAACCCATAGGTGATGACCAACCCCTCACCCTGGCTCTTCAACTCGCCGGGGGTCGCCGCCTCAGTGGTGACGAGCAGGTCGTGCAGCCGCCCCGGGCCAGACAGGCCAGTCTCATAAGCCACATCCAAGATGTTTTCCGAATGGGACAAAAGCTCCTTGGCATGTTCTTTGGTCAGAAATTGCAAAAAACGCTTCGGACTGATGCCCACCCAGTGGGTGAACAACCTTTGAAAGTGGTACTCGCTCAGGTTAACACTGGCAGCCACGTCGGACAGGCTGGGTTGAGCCTGGTAATTGGCTTCAAGGAAGTGAATCGCTTGTTCAATCCGATTGTAGTCCTCGGAGAGCTGGACATAATCCTCAAACGCTGGTGCAACCATGGGTGTTTCCTCCAATAATAGAAACAAATACGCGAGGCAGTTTACGCCTTTACCATAATTTCCCAGATTATAGATGCTCTCTCCGCTAAGCACCACCCGATTCTTGCTATCTCGGCAATATTCATCTTAGAATTACAGGTTATGGGGGGCTTGCAAGACATAAATGGCATATCCCCCTGGCTAACTTAATCCATATTCGCTAGCGGACGAACGACTGGCGTTATGGAAGGTTATATACTGCTGTCCAAATATTCTGCTATCTGTGCATATACCCCCTGATCCAGACGCGGTGCCTGCATTTGCAGGTGTTTTTTTAACTTATCCAACTTGCAGACCGGGATGGGTGGGGCTGTGATATCGATCGCCGCAACGGGATGGGAGAATACCACCAGCGCCTTCACGGGCACCTGCGACCCCTCCCCCGTGATTCGAGAGAGTCGTTCTTCCAGGTACTGCGCTGAGCTGCGAGCACTCTTGATCGGGTCACCCAGATGCTCTTCTACAATATAGCGAAGCGCTCTACCCACATTCATCTTCTCGCGCCAGCGACCACGCTTATAGATGAAATAACCTGCCAGATTTATCGTCTCCAGGACGAATAGGCCGTTGGGGGTGAGCAGCACGTGATCGCAAGGCAGCCTGGGATAGTGGTACAGGCGGTGAGCGTTGCTGAGCGACTTAAGCGCTGCATCCAGGCTGGCCTCTGGGCGTGGCTTTTTAACCCAACGATTGGCAAAATAAATACCCACCATGGAGATGCCCAAACCGCCAAACAGCAGCAGGTTAGCAACCAGCATATATCCAGGCCAAAAGAGCGGTATGAGCACGCTGACCAGCAGGGCGAACAAGCCCCCAATGCTGGCAATATTAGAGAGCGACGCCCGGCGGGCAATTTTTTGCTGGTCGATGATGCTTTTCATGGCGGTAGCCTGCCATTCCATGTGAATAGATACATCATTGAATCTGGTACATCTGCCGGAATATGGGTGATAAGGCAGTGTAGAACTGCCTGTAAGCCTGATACAACCCATCGTAGCGCTTGGCATGAGCAGCGATGGGCTGCACGACCTTCTTGATATAGATCAAATCATCGATTTCATCCATGCTGGCGTATACCCCCATCCCCACCGCCACAGTCAGGGCAGCAGCCATGGCACCCGCCTCCAGCGGGTGCTCCACAATGTGGAGCTCACGCCCGGTGACATCGCTGATGATCTGCGGCCAAATTTCACTCTTACAGCCACCACCAATGGCGTTAACTTCCTCGAATTGAAAGCCCAGGCGATCCAAGGTCTCGCAGATCCAGCGGATATGGTAGGCTACGCCTTCCATCACGGCGCGGGCCATGTGAGCCATGTTGTGGCTCAGGGTCAATCCGACAAAGCCGCCCCGGGCATAATGGTCCAGCACCGGAGCTCGCTCTCCGGAGAGCCATGGCAAGAAAATCAGCTTATCAGAGCCCGGTTCCAGGGATTGGGCGAGCTTGCTGATCATCTCGTAGGTTGAAAGCTCGCCGCCAGCTTGACCAGCCTGCTCCCCAAAAAGCGTATCCCGAAACCACATCAGCGCACCGCCCCCGGTTTCCATCTCACCTGCAATGACCCATTTCTTGGGATGCAGGTGGCTCAGCCCCCACAATGGCTTTTCGGGGTCATTTTTAAATTCGGAGGTTGAGATACCCACCCAAGTGGCAGTGCCAATGCACAAGTGCGCTTTCCCATCCCGGTTCGCACCTGCCCCAGATTGAGCTGTAGCCACATCTCCGCCACAGTTAACTACCGGTGTGCCAGGTAATAAGCCGGTCAGCTTTGCCGCCTCTTCAGTAACCTCCCCGATTACATCAGTACAGGGGTAGGCGGGCGGCAGCTTATCCAGTGGAATGCCGAGGCGAGCGCAGGCCTTCGGCGACCAGCTGCGCTGGTGCGGATCGAACAAGAAGTAACAGGAAGCCCCCACCCAGTCGGTGGCTACTTTTCCGGTCAGTTTATAAATAATGTATTCTTTACAGTCAAAAAGATAAGCGGTGCGCTCCCAGATGTCTGGTCTCTCCTCTTTGAGCCATAATATTTTAGGAATCACATCTTTGGCGGTGGGCATGTTGCCAGTATGCTGGAAGAGAAAGGCAGGCAAGTCACCTTGAAACAGGCGATCAGCCTGGCGGATGCTGCGCAGGTCCAGCCAGCTCAACATTGGTGTCAGCGGTTGGCCTTGCTCATCCACAGGCAAGGCGTTGAACATTTGGGCAGATATGCCCACCCCTAGAATCTCCGCCGGGTCCACACCCGATTGCCGGATAACCTCTCGAGTTGTGGCAGCCACGGTGCGCCACAGCTCGTCAGGGTCCTGCTCCACCCACTCTGCCTGGGGATAGCTCAAGCCGTACGACTGGTATGCCGAGTGAATCACCCGACCCTGAAGGTCGGTGATGACAGCTTTGTCACCCCCGGTTCCAGTGTCGTGCGCCAGGATGTATTTCTTTGTGGGCGTCATTGAGAATCCTTAAGTATGCCACAATCGATCATTTTCAAATATCCGGCGAAGCGTGTCAGCGGTGCATCAATTCCTCTACATCTTTGTACCACTTCACTCGCTCGCCAATTCGGCTGCGCAGCTTCCATTTTACCGTCTTCGGCTGGCTTTCAATGCGCACCTGCAACTGGTGTATGCGTTCTCGCACGACCTGGCGATCCTCGTCTTTTAGACCAGTGTATTGATCCAGCATCTGGTCCAGCAGGTTTAGATTGCCAGTGACAGTGCGCCAGAAGCCCCAGTCATCACCCAGGGTAGAAGCAATCACCTCAGCATTTACCGTTTCCCGGTCACCTTCGCCAATAGGATGCTCGCGTAAGAGCATAATAGAATCAATCAAGTCCTTCTCATTTTATCAAGAGTCAACAATTTCATGACAACGATCGGTGCCAAATATCGAAAATAATCCTCGTGGAATATAAAACCAGTCAAAGTGGTATATGGTATAGCCCAGCATATTTTGAGATTAAATAGCCTTTAGCGCTCCAAATCTTAGGAGACCGTTGACTCGAGTGCCATGCTCCCCTATAATGGGTTTGGGATCGCGCATACATAAAGGCACTTCCTGATCCGGCGGAAGCCCGGGATTTCCCTGCACCGCCGTATGACTCCACAAAATCAATGCGGGAGGTTGGTTGGGATGAACAAAAATTGGATGCTCCTATTCGGTCTCCTGCTGCTTACGATGGCCTGCAACCTGGAGCTTGCTCTTCCCTGGCAGCCAACGCAGCCAACACAGGTTGCATCGGCAACCTCCACCCGCCGGGTGGTAGCCAGTCCATCGCCCCAAGCCGCATTAGCCTCACCTACATCGGCTCAAAAACCTACCCGAACCCCTACATTGACCCCGGTCCCTGTGCCTTCCAGGACTCCCGTCACGCCTACCG
>DATCYX010000142.1:0-3548 GCA_036526235.1 Anaerolineales bacterium
GGGAAAAGTGCTATCTCTCTTCAATCCAACCACACCTCTTCGATTCGTAGTATCTGGAGAGCGGTGTTCGTGACGCGGCTAGTTGTAATTGCTTACATTAACAGGGAGTCTCTCAGTATTGGTCTTTATCTTATTATGGCAGGAAATACTGGTTCTATTCAGGAGTTTTGCTTCGGGTAGCATAATACCCCACGACTAATAATCCGATGCATACGACCTATGTATTATACTCATTCCCCGAGAGGCGGATTCCTAAAAGATTCAAGCACATATCTTTGTGAAGTTCACCAATCCAAACCCAATATTTACAGTCCTTCACGTTACTCAAAACGAATTGAAAAGGACATCCCCTCAAAAATGAGCAGTTGTCCACACTTATGCCCCGCATCGAATCTATCTTGAACACCCCGACCCTGAATGAAGGGTGACCAAATCATATACAGGATTTCCTAAAAAAATAAATCAACACAGCGATACAATTAAATGACCTCCTGAATGATATTTCTGATATCTGAGATCGTCAAGTAAAGCTGGCGCTACCTATCAATCACAGCTCTTTATCAGGTTTTGTTATTATGTGCCACAGTGATGACTACATGACCCAGTTTGTGTACGCTTTCGACATATCGGTGTGCCTCGACAGTCTGTTCCAACGGAAAGCACTTGTCAATGATCGCTCTCACTCTTCCCCCTTCAATAAGACCTTTGAGGAAAGCGAAGTCTTCGGTGTATCTGCCTACAGTCCTCGGCGCCCAGAAGATGACCTTCTTGCCGCTCCTCCGCACGCTCCATTGCCATCGAATGATCTGTGACATCTGCGGAACGGCCGTCAGATAGCGTCCGTGGAGGTTTAGTCGATCCATGATACTGGAAAGCGAGCTCTTCCCGATCACGTCAAAGATCACATCGTAGGGTTTGCTGCTTTGGGTGAAGTCCTGCTTAGTGTAGTCAACGACGTGATCGGCCCCAATCGAGCGGAGCATGTCCAGTTTGGCTGTGCTGTCCACGCCTGTCACCTCAGCCCCGAAGTGCTTGGCAATCTGTACCGCATAAGTGCCCATGCTTCCACCTGCGCCATTGATCAAGACCTTTTCTCCGCGCTGGATATTGGCCTTCCTTAGAAGATACACTGCGTCAAGTCCACCAACAGGAAGGGTGGCGGCCTCCTCGTAGGTCATGTTCTCTGGTTTGATGAATAGCACCCCTCTTTCAGGAAGACACGTGTACTCCGCATACGTCCCCAAGCGAAGGCCGCTCCATCCAACGACCTGATCGCCTTTCCTGAATCGTGTGACCTTGCGCCCGACTGCTTCGATTTCCCCAGCCAGATCCTGTCCTGGGATGATGGGTCCTGGTTGTTTGAGATCAAAAAGGCTGAACGCGGTAGGTGTTTTGGAGCTGCGAAGCTTATAATCCACTGCCGTTGCGGTTGTCGCATGTATTCTGATCAGGACCTCATTGTTCTTCGGGGTAGGTCTTGCCACCTCTTGGAGTTGTAGGACCTCGCGTGACCCCACACTTGCATACGCAGTCGCTTTCACGAGTCACCTCCAAGTTGATTTTGATCGGGACCTTGTCGGATTCTGTGGTTATGATCCACAATTAGGACAACTTTTCCAGTGGCGTGTCCTTCAGCAAGATAGCGCATCACGGCCGGGACTTCATTCAAGGGGATACATTTTTCGATGACCGGAACGACTTTGCCAACTTCGAGAAGCTCTGCCATGTAAATTAAATCCTTCTGGTTGGGTTTCGCAATTCCCATGAAGCCCATCTTCTTCCTTGCAATGATCGATACCAATGGCCCAAGTAGCATCGCTTGAATTATTTGCGGCAAGGCGCCTCCTGCGCAGATATACACTCCTTGGGGATTCAGAGCGCGCTGATAGACTGAAAGCTGGTGATTTCCATTGACAGCAAAAATCAAGTCGTAACGCTCACCACTTTTCGTGAAATCTTCTTTTGTGTAATCAATGACGTAGTCTGCACCAATCGAGCGCGCAATCTCCAGGTTCCGCGTGCTGCACACGGCAGTCACTTCAGCCCCGAAGGATTTGGCAATCTGCACCGCAAATGTGCCTACGCCACCAGACGCGCCGTTGATGAGAACCTTTTGCCCCGGTCGAATCTGTCCCTTGTCGCGAAGACCCTGCAAGGCGGTCAGTGCCGCTACAGGGACGGCAGCGGCGGCCTCAAATGATAGACTGGCCGGTTTCAGGGCTAAATGATCTTCAGCAGCACACGCGTACTCGGCAAATCCACCTTTTGATCCTGCGGCTACCCCGAAGACCTCATCGCCGGGCTGGAATTTTTTTACCTTTGCACCAACCGCCACAACTACTCCAGAAATGTCCGCACCCAGTACCTTGCCGACCGATTTGGTCAAACGTTCATCCATGAGGCGGCCCATGGTCGATATCTTCTCGAATCGCCGGTAGTCCAGGGCGTTGGCAGATGCGGCATGAACTTTTACCAGGACTTGATCCTCCTTGGGCTCAGGTTTTGTGACCTCCCTGAGCTGAAGGGCATCCGGGGGACCGTATTTGGTGTAAACAATCGCTTTCATTTTATTCCTCCGTAGGATATGAGTCACTGCTGACCGAGCTTGTAGAGTCGTATGCCTACCAGCAAGAACCAGATTGTGGCAAGGAGGGCATTGATGATATGCGCCTTACCAAATGCGCCTATGAATGGGTCTGTCACCGCAATGATCCCGGTGACACCCACAGCCAGGCCCAGGTAAGCCGTACGCTTGCTGAAAACCCCCTTGAGCATGGCCAGGCTCGCAAAGAGCGTTCCCAAAGCTGGGATCACGATGGAGTAAAAGCCTGGCAGAAGAGAATCTAGCACCGCAGACGGAGCGGCAGCCGCGGTGACGATGGCCGCCCGCTGGGTTTCTGATGCAGCGGCCGCGTAAAGCCTGCTCAGATTGAATAGCGCAGCGTGGTTTGTCCACCCGACCCCCAGATCCAGAGCAAAGAACAATCCCTTGCAGGCGATGAACAGCAGCATCATGCTCTGGTCGATCTTCTTCAGGGATTGGTACAGCGCCAGCGCAATGCACACATAAAAAAGGTCCGTAAAGACCATGAGCCAAAGTATGGCCCACCATGCGGATTCACGGCCAGCGTAATGGATGAGCCGCGCCTCGGCACCCAGCGGCGCAGGCCCTCCCCCGGCCGCATACAATGGGAAAGTGATGAACCATCCGATCACCAGGACGAATGAGGCGATGCCTCCCGCGCGATACAACCATTTCCCTTCCGGGTCAACTATGAATTGCGTTTTTTCGTTCATCTCATTTCCCCTTTTCTAACGATATTGACGAGATATGTGGCTTGCTTTGTTCAACGCAATTGATTGAGACCAATGGCATTCCTAAATCACGTACTTTTTTAAGCAACCCGAACAACGCCGCCTGGTCGACAACCGGTCCGGTCAACAGCGTATCGCCGTCCTCTTCCAGTGTGATGGTCAGGCCCTCAAACCAGTTTGTCCATTGATCGCTCAGATGGCCTCTGATCCTGATTTGATAAATAGTTGGCTGA
>DATCYX010000143.1:0-3539 GCA_036526235.1 Anaerolineales bacterium
ATATCAACGTCTACGATTTGGATTGTATAGAGAAGACCAAATTCCCATGCTGGCTCGCTGTACAGCCCAATCATCAAATGCAAGAGGTGTGAAATGTCTGCTCTGAAAAAAATCTCCCTGGTTCTTTTAGCCCTGGTCGTGATTTCCGGCCTGGTAGCAGCCACGGTCCAACCTGCTGCTGCCGCCGATAACGCCAAAACCTGCAAGCAGTGGTATACCGTACAGCGGGGTGATTACCTGGTAAAAATCGCCCGCATGTACGACACCGATTGGCGAACCCTGGCTGATTTGAACGATTTAAAAACCCCCGAACGGATCTACCCCGGGCAGAAGCTGTGCGTCTCCACGGATGGCTCTGGGACTAGCGCCCCTGTGCCAAGCACTAGCTCAAGCAGCGGGGTGAGAGTGTATGCTTCGTCTGTCGAGGAAGACAAGACAGTTACCTTGGAGGGTAAGAAGCTTGACGTCAATTCCCGCTACACGTTGTATCTGAGCAAATACGGGACGTACCCCACGGGCGCTATCCTGGTTGGATCCATCCTCACCGACAGGTATGGGGCTTTCTCGAAGACCTTCAACCTGCCCAGCAAGCTGGTCGATATTTCTAAGATTGGCATCCATATCACCAACGGGCGTGATGCAACCTCCAACTGGTTTATAAATGCCACAGCCGATGGGAACACCGGCGGCGATGGAGCCCCTACCTTCAGCGTGAGCCTGGTTTCGGTGAGGGAAGATGATTGGGTGAAGATCAAGACCAGCAACCTGCCTGCCAATGTGACCTTCGACGTGCTGATGGGCAAGTCCGGTAGCAAGGGCGTCAAGGGCATCAAGGTCGGGACACTGCGAGACGATGAAGGCGGCAGCCTGAAAGCCACCTTTGATATCCCCAGCGAGCTGGTGGGTAAGTCGAAGATCGACATTCGCTTGGAGAACAAGTCACTTGGGATAGTCACTTACCTGACATTCGAGAATTAACATAGCCAATTGGCTCATTTGTAACCCTGATTTACCCCCCTTCTTCCAAGAAGGGGGGTAGACTGCTAAAATGGAGTATTGATGAACGCATTGAATCGATCTCGCGCCCATTACCCCGCCAAGGTGGGCACTTGCGCATTTTGGATCGTCGTCGCGGCTCTCACCCTGCTATCCCAGGCTGGATGCACACCGCAACAACCCGTGGAAGCTGTCCAGACACCAGAGACCCAAAATTCCCAGATTACCCCGGCGACATCAATACCAAAACCGACTGCCGATCTCACCCAAAAAGCCATGCCCCCGGCCCTGACCTTCGTGGTGGATAATCAAGTTATGGAACAACTTCCCGGCGAAGATGCCCACCAGGTTGCCGAGGTGCCGGAAGCAGGTATGGCGCTTGATGCGTTGCGTTTGGGAAACACCTTGCTGATATTGCGCGAAGCAGGGCTGCAGCGAGTCAATCTGGCGGATGGCTCGAGCGACATGGTGAGCGATTTTGATTCTCCGGTACGTTTTGGCGAGCTCATTTTATCTGGCGATGGGGAGCATGTACTCTATTCAGCCGTGGCGGATGATGCCTCCGCCGATTTTGGCTGGCGCAAGACGGTTGGTATCTATTCGCTTGATGACGACACGGCTAGCCAGGTGCTCTCCAGCCCCCAGAATCTGAGAGTATTAGGACTCGCCGCCGATCGCCTTGGCCTGTATCTCCTGCCGGTTGGACAGGATCCCGATTTTGGCCGCCTGCTCCTGGTGGAGCTCGAAGGTGGGGAAGTGATTAAGGAGCTGCCGGTATTTGGGTCAGGATTTGCTGCCCTGGCGCCAGATGGTCAGATGGTTGCCACCATGGGGCCCGAGTCGTCTCTGAGCCTGTATGACTTAGGGGCTTCGCCCCCGGCGCTAGTCACTTATGCACTGCCGGAGGGGCCTAGCTTTATTGCCGCATTGGCCTGGTCACCGGACAGCCGCAGTTTGTATTTCCTGCTTAATCCCGGGAGTCCTTGGGATGCGCCGGAGAAATCTCTTGGGCTTTGGCGCTTGGATATCGCCTCTGGGGATATCTCCCAGGTAGCCGCTATCGAAGAGGCCCCCATGCACATCCGTACGCTTAGCCCGGATGGACGATGGCTGCTGTTGGAGCATGAGAGCCAGTTGGATGCCTTGTGGATTGATTTATCGAGCGGCGAGAGCCTGGCTTTCGACCGCTTGGAGGCTGGGCTGACTTCCAGGCTGCGCTAAGCTTTATACCGAGTTTTCATCTGTTCGCCAGCCAGACTTGGGTTTCTACCAGCACGATTGCCGACACCAGGATAATGGCGACCAAAAGCACTATCCCTTTGCCGGTAGCGGGTGTGTTGCCCAAGAACGGGATATTGTGCCCCGGTCCTAATGCGAAGATCACCCCTGCCAGGCTGGTAGTTAAGGCTGCTCGCCATGTATGTCCCAGAATCCAGCCAGCCAGCCCACCAACCAATCCGGCTGTCAGCACCAATTCCACGACGAAGTGTATGATGACCCGCCCTCTAGATTCTGGGGGTATGGTGCCAATAGAGATGTCGATTAGGGGTGTGCGCAATTGGGCCAGGATGATGGATGGAGCCAGGATCACCACAATCAGGATGACCAGCCCCAGCCATGTCCAAGGTGGGGGCGGCAAGCCAGCCTGGATTTCTGCATACGACCATCCGACAGCGAGCCCTCCGATAGCGGCAATGATCAACCCAGCAGGCGCAATAAACCAGATTGGCAGGATCCAAAAGTGGTGGATGACCAAAAAAGTCAACAATCCGGCAATGCCGGAGAGCACTCCCGCGATCAGATTACTCATCAGTACTACCGAAGTTTGCTGAGATTGAGGGATGTGGTTTTATCACGGGACATATTGCCTCCTAATAAAGTAGTTAGCAGAGGGCAATGGGGAAACAGCACTCCATCAGAACTTCGATGATATATCAAGTGGTTTAAATAGCAAGGCGGGAAACGAATTAGGAGTAATTTTATCATAAAATGCTATTTATAGAGGGTTTTTATTAGCCCAAACACGCTTTTTGCGGGATTGCACATGCCCCTCAGGGCATATGCAATTGCCCTGGGGTTTTATAACTTTTGGTATACTACCAAGGTGCTCTTGCGAGCCAGCGAGTATGGGAGCGCACGCCGCTTAGTACCAAAGGAGGATTGTGAAATGGATACTTACGTCATTCTTGGAAATTACACCCAACAGGGCGTCGAGAAGATCAAGGAAAGCCCCGACCGGATTGAGGGCGGCCGGAAAGCCTTTGAGGCTGTTGGTGGAAAGGTTATTGCGTGGTACCTGCTCATGGGTCGTTATGATTTCATGCTGGTCGTTCAGGCGCCCAATCCGCAGGCCGTCGCCTCTGTTTTGTTATCCTACGGTTCCGGAGGCAACGGGAGAACCGAAACCTTGCGCGCCTTTACCGAGGCGGAGTTCAAGGACATCGTGGCATCCCTTTAGTAACACAGCGAATTATTCATCACTAACCGCGGATTTGTTCGGCGTGCGCTCCCACCTCCATTCCGTATCTAGACGAAAAAACAAC
>DATCYX010000144.1:0-5518 GCA_036526235.1 Anaerolineales bacterium
CCAAGCGTCTGCGGTCAGCTTCCAGCGGGCGAATCGGGTGTGATGTATCGCGGGCGTGCCATCGAAAAACTGGCCCAATACTCCGACTGGAAACCATGGGATGCGTTCGATACTTGCCCCAACGAAGACCTGCGGGAGCCAGGCAGGGTGCATCTCGACCCATTAGGAAACATTCATATCTGTCAGGGGATCTCGCTGGGTAATCTGCACGAAACAACGCTGGCGGAAATTTGCGCCAGCTACAACCCCGACGCTCACCCGATCTGCGGACCATTGTTGAATGGAGGCCCGGCAGCACTGGTAAACCATTATGAACTGCCTCGCCTGGAGAAGTATGCGGACGCCTGCCACCTGTGCTACTCCACTCGCCTGGCGTTGAGGGATTCCTTCCCGCAGGCGCTGTCGCCAGACCAGATGTACGGTGTTTTTGAAAATTAATGTTCTTCGTCTCCACCACCTTCCTCGGGATTGATCCCACTGCCGGCAAGCGCCCTTTTGTCTATGCCGCCCTGGATGAGGAGCTAAAGCTACTGGCTCTTGGGCAAGGCGAGATGGAAGAGGTACTGGCCTTTGTGGCTGGGCAGCGCCAGGCAGTTGTCGCCGTATGTGCTCCGCGCCGCCCTAACCAGCGCATCATGGAGCGCTCCGAGGTTCGCGAACAGCTCTCTCCGCCCCCAAAACCCGGGCGCTGGGTAAACTTTAGGCTAGCCGAATACCTGCTGCGCCAGCACAACATCAGCAGTCCCAAAACCCCCAGAGTGGAAAAAGATTGCCCGAACTGGATGCAGATGGGATTTACGCTTCACCGTCGGCTGGAAGGGCTGGGATATGATATCTACCCCAACCCAAATAGCCAGCGACAATATTTAGAAGTCTACCCCCATGCCAGTTATACCGTCCTGCTGGGCATGACACCCTTCCCAAAATACTCGCTGGAAGGTCGCTTGCAACGCCAATTGGTGCTTTATGAGCAAAAAATCAATGTCCCCGACCCAATGCGGTTTTTTGAAGAGGTGACCCGCCATCGGCTGCTTCACGGCATTTTGCCTGAAGAAGGCCTATACGAGACCGGAGAGCTGGACGCCCTGGTAGCAGCCTACACGGCTTGGAAAGCGACCCAGCATCCCGAGCAAGTCACCTCCTTTGGTCATCCTGAAGAAGGTCAGATCATCCTACCGGTAGCTGAATTAAAATCGAAGTATTAATTGCATGCCAAAACACAAAGTAAAACTGATCATCAATCCGAATGCCGATCTGGGGCGCGCCTGGCGCTGGGCTTCAGATCTACGTCCGGTTGCCGACGAATTTGGCGGTGCAGACTGGACAGGTACCGTTTATCCTACCCACGCCATCGAGCTTGCGCGCCAAGCCGCCGAGCAGGGCTACGAGTTGGTGATCGCTGTGGGTGGCGACGGAACCGCCCACGAAGTGATCAATGGCCTGATGCAGGTTCCGCAAGAGCAACGTCCCCGTCTGGGAGTGGTGCCGATGGGGTCAGGCAATGACTTCGCCCACGCCATTGGCATGGATACCCGGCCCGCCTTCGCCTTACGGCAAGTCTTCACCGGGCAACCTCGCCGTATCGACATTGGCATGGTGGAGGACAACCTGGGACGCACGGAGTATTGGGACAACACCATCGGTATCGGCTTCGACGCCACCGTCACAATCCGCTCGCGCAACTTCCCCTACCTGCGCGGTTTCCTGATTTATTTGGTCGCTGTCTTGCAGACCATCTTGCTCAACCATGAAGCACCGCGCCTGCAGGTGACCAGCGATACAGAAAATTGGGACGAGGAGATGCTGATGCTGGTGCTTTGCAATGGCGGGCGCGAGGGCGGCGGTTTTTATATTTCCCCTCCAGCCAACAATGCAGATGGCATTATGGATTATGTATCGGTAAAGCGCGTCTCTCGCCCAATGATGCTGCGCCTTTTACCCGAGTTCATGAGAGGCACCCACCAGCGCTTCCCCCAGGTGCGCATGGGCACCCTGCAATGGCTGAAACTGCAAGCCGACCGGCCTCTAAAAATTCACACCGACGGAGAAGTATTCGCTGGTTTCGGTGTGGATGTTCGCCAGCTTACCATCGAGTTGCTTCCCCAGGCCATTGAAATCATGGCATAAAGGGGAAAGAGGTTAGGTGATTAGAGAAAGAACGACTATCTGCTACCCCTATCCCTTAGTCCCCTGTCCTCTTAATCCCTAATTTTTCATGCCCGATACTCTCCTCAACCTATCCCAAAGCCTGCAGAACAAGGATCCAGGATTCCTGCGGATTGTCCTGGAGCTTTGGGATATTGAGCCGTCCGACCAATCAACCAAAGACACAATGCCAGGGCGGGCGGCACTGCAAAAGCAGATCGCTTCGCTGCTGGAGAGCAACCGTATCGCTCAGGTCGTTGAAGCGCTGCCTGATGATGCCCGTTCAGCCCTGGACGACTTGCGCCGCAATGAGGGCAGGCTACCCTGGCCAATGTTCACCCGCCGCTATGGGACGATTCGCGAGATGGGCGCTGGTCGTCGCGACCGGGAGCGACCCTATCAAACTCCTGCTTCACCAGCCGAAACCCTCTGGTACCGGACCCTGGTGGCGCGCGCCTTCCTGGACACTCCCGACGGTCCCCAAGAGTTCGCCTATATCCCTGGAGACATCTTTAGGCTACTCCCTGACCCCCAAGGCGAGTTGACCGCTCCACTGGGAAGACCAGCCACGCCATCCGAGCGCGCTCACACGATCCTCGCTAACGACCGCATACTGGATCATGCTTGCACGCTATTGGCAGCCTTGCGCCTTGGATTGCATCTGGACTCAGTCGAGTTCACCCGGGCATCCTGGGCATTCACTTCACCATTTGCCCCCAGTCCAACCGCCCTGCTCGCCATGCTAAACGCAACGGACTTGCTGGATGCTGGTACCAACTTGCCTCAACCAGAGGCGACCCGCCAGTTCTTAGAATACCTGCGAGGGAAAGCGTTAGCCCTACTGGCGCGTGCCTGGCACCACAACCCGGCTTTCAACGAGTTCCGCATGTTACCTGACTTAAGTTTCGAGGGGGAATGGCAAAATGACCCCTTGCGCGCCCGCTATGCAATCATTGACTTACTCTCTAAGGTGCCTCACAACACATGGTGGAGCTTGCCTGGCTTCGTTTCTGCGGTCAAGCACCACCAGCCTGATTTCCAACGCCCTGCCGGAGATTACGACTCATGGTTTGTTCGCCACAAAGTCAGCGGTGAATATCTGCGCGGTTTTGAGCACTGGGATGAAGTGGATGGCGCGCTAGTCCGTTATATCATCTGCGGACCATTGCACTGGTTAGGCGTTCTAGATCTGGCCGCGCCAGCCCCCGGAGCACAGCCAGCTGCATTCCGCTTCTCGCGCTGGTCTGTAGAACTGCTCAGCGGAGCGCCCGCTCAAGGCTTGGAAGTAGAAGACGATTCTTTCTTGATCAGCTCGGATGCCCGCCTGCGCGCTCCTCGCCTTGTGCCTCGAGCGGCTCGATACCTGGTGACCCGCTTCTGTGCCTGGGAAGGCGCTAACGAAGATGGATATTTGTACCGCATCACTTCCGATTCTCTATCCCGCGCTCGCGACCAGGGTTTGCGTGCAGGGCACTTGCTCAGTCTGCTTCGCCGCCATGCCTTGACCGTGCCTCCTAGCCTGACAAGAGCCCTCGAGCGCTGGGAGGAACATGGCAGCGAAGCGCGCCTGGAGCGCGCTCTCATCCTGCGGCTGCGGACTCCGGAGACTCTCCAATTACTCAGAAATTCGCGCTATGCCCGTTACCTGGGGGATCCGCTGGGGCCAACAACAATAATTGTCAAACCTGGGGCTGGGGAGAAAGTGCTTGCCGCCCTGGCTGAGATGGGCTATTTAGGGGAGATGGAAGGTCGGGAGTAGGTTGAGAATTAGGGGGGTAATCGGCCCTATTTAAGACAATGTAGTCAGGTTTAGATATGGGGGATAATTCACGCGGCCTGGTATAGATTGGCACCAATTGGATCTATATAATTTCCCAATTTCGATGTAGTATACATATACCAGACGACCAATTGGATCGAATAGATTTAAGGAGCTAAGTATGCGTATCCCGATCGATCGTGAAAGCGCTACGCCCATATATAAGCAGATCATCCAGTTTTTACGAGATGAAATCGAGTCCGGGGCACTGCTAGCCGAGACGCGCCTGCCCTCCACCCGCAGCCTGGCAGAGAGCTTGGGCGTAAATCGCATCACTGTGACCAACGCTTACGCCGAATTGGAGGCCGAGGGGCTAATCTACGGTAAAACAGGAAGCGGTTTTTACGTCGCTGAGCTTATGCTGCCACAAATGCGCATGAACACAGGTCCTGCAACAAGTACAGATTGGCCTTTATGGCAACAGTCCCTGTTGAGCCGAGGCTGGACACCCGTCATGGGTGAGAGCGAAAGACTTGCCCACACCGTTGAAAGCCCAGACCTGATCTCCTTCTCGCAGGGGATCAGCGACTTCCGGCTGATTCCAGCCGACGATATTCGCAAAGCGATCCAAGCCGTATTGCGCCGGGATGGCGTAGACGCTATGGGGTACGGTGATCGCACTGGTTACCCTCCCCTGCGCGAAACCATCTCACACATTTTGGCCAGCCAAGGTGTGCCCACCCACCCAGATAGCATCCTCATCACCTCAGGCTCTCAACAAGCGGTGGCACTTGTCGCTCACCTGCTACTGCGTCCAGGAGATGTGGTTTTAGTCGAAAGCCCATCCTATATCGGCGTGATCGACCTGTTCCGCTCGATGGATGTCCGTTTGCTGGGCATCCCTATCGACGAACAAGGCATGCGCATGGATGCGTTAGAAGATGCCCTGCGCAATGTGAATCCCAAGCTGATTTATACCATTCCCACTTTTAATAACCCGACCGGAGTCTGCCTGAGCAGCCAGCGGCGCAGACAGATGATTGCCCTGGCTGATCGCTACAACACACCTATCCTGGAAGACGATTTTGCGGGTGACCTGCGCTACGAAGGCCGAGCCCAGCCAGCGCTCAAAGCGCTGGACCCAGGCGGGCTGGTCATCTATGTCAGCACGTTCTCCAAGATGCTCGCACCAGGTCTGCGGCTGGGTTTCCTGGCAGCCGATGGCCCGGTTTACGAACGACTGGTAGCCTGCAAGCAAGCCTATGACCTAGCGACATCCAACCTGATCCAGCGCGCTTTGGAAGCTTACATCACCGTCGGCCGCTATCAGGCCCACTTGCGCCGCGCCTGCCAGGTTTACGGAAGTCGGCGGGACGCTATGATATCGGCCCTAAGCAAGTATCTGCCTGCAGAGGCAAGCTGGAACAAGCCACAAGGCGGCTTGTTCGTGTGGCTCAAACTCCCCGACGAACTGTCCACCAACGAGCTGTATCCGCTAGCCGGGGAAGAAAAGGTCTCATTTGCGCCCGGATCCCTCTTCTATCCCGGGGCGCGCCACCAGCCTTATATGCGATTAAACTTTGTCGCCCATCCGGTAGATGTAATCGAAGAAGG
>DATCYX010000145.1:0-16092 GCA_036526235.1 Anaerolineales bacterium
GCGGCTTGCTCGGCATCCATATTCCTAGCCCGAGTTCCAAATTTTGTGGTCTGTCCATTAGCAAGACGATCAACATCGAAGCGCGGCGAATTAGGGTCGTTCAAAATATAAAGTAAAACATGGATATGCCCATTTAGGGTGTCCATCATGTGTCCATATAAGATAGGATCAGGAAAATCAAGCTGATGACGCAACTCCATCTCCACTACAGAACTCCCAGATGGAGCCTTTAGCTTTAACAAATTGGAGCCTTCCCGATATAAGCTTTTCAAATCGATCTGAAATAACTGCAGCATTTCAGATGGAATAAGCCGGGTATATATTTCCTTTTTTTCTTCAGAGGGCAAACGATTGATACTGCTAATAGTGTAAACTTGTTGCTTATTTGGTCCCATTACCCCTCGTACCTCCTCCCCTTCCGCTCCATCTCGCGCTGCAGATCACGCTTGGCAATCGCCTCCCGCTTATCATAGAGTTTTTTCCCTTTAGCCAGAGCGATTTCCACTTTGGCACGCCCTTCTTTCAAATAAACCTTCGTTGGAACAATCGTCACACCCTTTTTCCGCACCTCATTCCACAATCGCCGGATTTCAACCTTGTGTAAAAGTAATTTTCGAGGGCGCCGTGGTTCGTGGTTGTAGATGCTAGCCTGGGTATAGGGCGCAATATGAGCGTCCATCAACCATGCTTCACTTCCATCGACCTGGACATAGGCTTCCGCCAGGCTAATTTGACCGGCGCGTATAGATTTAATTTCACTCCCTTGCAGCACCAAACCAGCCTCGTACGTATCCAATAAAAAATACTCATGGCTGGCTTTTCGATTTTTGGCAACTATTTTTATTCCCATTGCAATCAAATTTTAACATAATCACATGATATAAGTAGTTTGGGAGAAGTTCTCCGGCTCCACAATGTCTAAATCAATAACCAAACATATCTTCGATTAGTGGATTGATTTTTGACCAATCTGGCAGCAGAACACTCGCCCCCTGATTTGTCGTAAAAGGTGTCGTCATATCACGTTCTAAGGTTCGGTTATCCAAGCCATCCGGTCCTGCGCGCAAGAACGCTAGGGCAAGACGAGGCCACTGCCACAATGGGATATTCGTGTCAACTTCATTCATGATCGCCACAACTACGCTGGGCAACCTAGGCCACATAGAAGGGTGCAGCAGTTGCCGAAATATCGCTTTGATCAATAGTTGGCCTTGCTCCATGCGGAAGAAATCGTCCGCGCCAAGCCGGTGCCGCGCAAAAGCAAGGGCCTTATTGCCTGTCAGATGATGGCGACCTGCAGGATAGCCAGCCATTGGGCGATCAAGATCAATATCCACACCTCCCATTGCATCAACCACACTGCGGACACCATCAAAACGGATGCGCACAAAGTAATCTACATCAACACCGAAATTCTGCTGTATGGTATCAATGGCAGCTTTTGGTCCACTGCCTACCTGCTGCGCCTCCGCGAAGAAGTGGGCGGTGTTGACGCGATTTTCACCTATGCCTGGAATATTTACCCACAAATCTCGTGGGATCGACAACACGCCAATATATGGTTCTGTTGGGATAACTGTCGCCAAGATAATTGTGTCGCTCCGGCTGACTGAGCTACCAGGGGGAGCGTAATCAATACCTAAAAGCAATAAATTCGTTCGCAGGGGTGCAAACAAATATATTGTTAGTATTATGACCAATGCAAGCAGCAACCCTCCGAAAAAAGACCCACATCCGCACCCAACCCGTCTTTTTTTCGCTTTCATCCATTTTGGCGGGCTTGAGTAGGATGGGGGCATCGGGGGAGGATAATATGCATTTGGCTGAGATTGGGGGTCGACCCAATTTTCGTGTGACATTACTTTAACCTCATTAAGACCAAGGATGCCTCCCGAATGGCTGCATCCACTCCAGCTTCATCAGGAGTGGTTTCTGTATAGATATCTGGCTCCAGACCACCTTTTCCAATAGGCGGTTCAAGGCCCGGTATCCACCACTGCGCTGATGTTACATGCAGGCTGGAGCCATCCATCAGGTCGAACACTAATTGGATTGTATTCTTTCCATATGTGTGCGTGCCAACAATCTGGGCACGCTGATGCGCTTTCAACGCCCCAGCAATTATTTCCGAAGCGCTAGCGGTATTCTCATTGACAATCACCACAAGCGGCACATCAACAAATTCTCCTGGCTGCTCCACGCGATAAACCTCAATCTTTTGATCGCGATTCTCGTATTCCATAATGACCCCATTATCCAAGAACAGTCTGGCGACATCCACTCCTGCTGTAAGCAAACCCCCAAAATTGTCTCGCAGGTCGAGGATGAAATATTGCGCACCTCGCTGTTGCAAATCACGTATAGCGGATTGAACTTCCTGCACAGTACTGGCAGCGATGATGTTTAGCTCGATCACACCAACTTCTGGAATATCAGAGTCTATATGCCAGGCAACCGATGGCAATGGAATTTCCGCGCGTCGGATGATAAATTCGAGCTGCCCATTATCGGGCGGGCGTGATATGGTTACACGCACGCTTTGTCCAACTGGTCCCCTGAGCGCCGCCTGGACGCTTTCAATTGTAACTTCCGGCGATATCTCCATATCATCTACGAAGATAAGCCGATCACCATCCATAATACCCACCTCGCTGGCAGGACTTCCCTGGAATGGATATAAAATGACATATCCTTCCAGATCGCGAGTCAATCTAACACCAATACCTCCAAAGCTACCCTGCAATGCGTTACTTTCCAGTTCATGCTGAGGCGGCTCAACAAACAAGGTATATGGATCATCACATGCCTGCAACATCCCACGGATCATGCCATACTCTAAGGCAGGTTTTTCCGGCATGGGTTTTAATCCATTATCACCCAAGATATCGAAGGCTTGATTCAAGACCGGGAATTGATCCCTCCATAGATCAAAATGTGCATGGGCATAGTAGCCTCCAGCAAAGCCGAGGGTTAGACAAATTCCTAGAATGAAAGTTATCAAGAAAGAGCGTTTGAATTCCATAGAACAATCTGGGATTATAACCTTTTATGCCTTTTGAGGTACTATTGACTGGTTTCGTTAATCTTGATAAAATTTACCAAAATTGAGCATCATTGACTTACGATGATCTAGGAGAGATTAAATTATGTTGGCAGACCAGGTACACACCGGCACTATTACACTAACCCCCACAGCTGCTCAAGCCGTAGTGGATTTACTAAATAAGCGCAATCTCACAGACTATGCACTCCGTGTATTCATCTCTGGTGGAGGTTGTTCAGGTTATCAGTATGGGATGGCACTGGAAAATCAGATTAGAGAGACCGATTTGGAAATTGAGATGCACGGCGTAAAAGTTGTTGTGGATGAGATCTCAATCGATTATTTACGTGGTTGTACAATCGATTATGTTGATGACGTGATGGGCAGCGGGTTTAAAATCGATAATCCCAATGCCGTTTCTTCGTGTGGTTGTGGCAGCTCCTTCCGGACAAAAAATTCATCTGAAGCCCATGATTCAGGTGGCGGTTGTGGCTGTGGATAATCCACGCTAATCATATGATAAATGAGCGGGCGATCACATCGCCCGCTTTTTTTCTCAATGATCAATTTTATCGCCCCCGCAACAAAGAGATTAGCAAGCCAAACATACCAATTAGCCCCATGCCAATGATAACCAACCCCATCGGCACCCTCTCTGTGGCTGGGACTACATCCGCAGAAAAAGTGGGAATCGAAAGCGGGGGTGGCGGAGTAAATGTGGGCAAGTGTGTCGGAGGTATTTCAATAATAAATTGCGCTGCCAGGGTTGGGTCTATTGTGGGGGTTGTCCTAGGGGTAGGCGTTGGAGGTGGTTCTACAATCGGAAGTGAACCGCTAACTTCTACGAGAGGAGTATATACCCAGGCAACTCCGCCAGGCGCGCCTGGATATGCAATTTGGATCCACAACCCGCCCTCAGAGCGGCCTAATGCCGGAACCTGTTGACCGGCGATTAGCACTCCAACCACAGGGTAAGCGCCATCTCCACCAGGTCCTCCGCGTACATTAACTTGATCGAAATCTCGGGTAACCGTCACAAACGCACCAACCGGGCTGCTGGTGACGGTTGGTACGGAAACCGTTGGGATTTGTATTTGTCCCAATTCGCTAGCGTACACGCTTGCCACACCCCCAAGTAGAATAATTACAAGCAAGAAACCAAAGGCTATGAGCCAAAGCCTAATATTTTTACGCATTCTTTCTCCCGATTATTTCGTACCGATTATAATCTAATGCAGAACTACTCGAAGCCACAGGCAATGATCATCACACGAACCCTTCACTACAGATTATGAAGAAAGAGTAAGTAAAATGGAACCTCGCATATTTCACGGCGATATCACAACACAATATTTTGCCAGCCATCTGCTATCGCAATTCAACCGCGGCAACTTTCGAGCCCAACAGGTAGGGGGCGGCAATCTCGTTGCTGTCCAAATAATGACTAGGGAGAGACCAACGTCTGGTGGCGAAACAGCCTTGACGGTCAATCTGCAGAAGGTGGAAGATGGGGTATCCGTTCAAATTGGCAAGCAAGCCTGGTTAGGTGTAGCTGCCAGCCTGGGTGTAACTGCTTTAACCGCATTGCGCAACCCTCTAGCTTTTTTTTCCCGCATCGATGACCTCGCACAAGACATCGAGAATCTCCAACTAAGCGAACAGGTTTGGGATACAATTGAAGCTGCAGCAAAAGCGGCAAATGCATCTTTTGAGCTCTCCGAGAGGCTCCGTCGATTGGTTTGTGAGTATTGTTTGACTGCCAATCCGATAGGTGAGCCCAGCTGCATTGCGTGTGGCGCTCCGTTAGGAATATCCCAACCCCAAACCTGTAATAATTGTGGCTTTGTGATCAAACGCGCTGAAGTAAATTGCCCAAACTGCGGTCAAAAGCTAGATTAACTATCCCCAGTATTATGCCAGCTATGACCATCTGAGGCTGTTACGAACTCATCTGCTCCCGGTGGGCCCCAGGTGCCGGCCTCGTACACCGGTAGGTTTCTTACCGGATTAGCATTCCAACTATCGATAATTTGAGTAGTAAAAGACCAAGCGGTATGAACTTCGTCAGTCCGGGTAAAAAGAGTGGCATCCCCAGATAGACTGTCAAGCAGCAAGCGCTCGTAAGCTTCAGGCGGCTCGCCCCCAAAAGACTTTACATAATCAAATTGCATCTCAACCGGTAAAATTTGGTTTGCAGGTCCTGGTGCCTTCGCGCCAAAGGTCAGCGCAATCCCTTCGTCCGGCTGGATATTGATTGTCAAAATATTCGGTGCATCCCCCGCCAGGTTTCGCCACCCAAAGAGCGGCAGGGGCACTTGTTTAAAATGAACAGAAACTTCAGTAACCCGTCGTGGCAAGCGTTTACCCGAGCGTAGATAAAAGGGCACACCAGCCCATCTCCAATTATCCACAAATAGGCGCAAAGCTAAGTATGTCTCAGTAATCGATTCCGGAGAAACCCCAGGTTCATCTTTGTACCCAGGTACTCGCTTACCATCAACTGTACCAGCAGCATATTGGGCGCGATAGGTGTTTGCCAGAGCCTCTATTCCTTCTAAAGGCCGCAAGGATTTAATTATTTTGACTTTCTCATCTCTGACAGAATCCGCATTAAAGGCTACCGGTGCCTCCATCGCTGTCAGAGCTAGCAGCTGAAGCATGTGATTCTGGAACATATCCCGAATTACACCCGAGCGTTCGTAATATCCAGCTCTGCTCCCAACTCCAACGGATTCGGCTACTGTAATTTGGACGTGGTCCACGTTTTCCCGGTTCCACAACGGTTCAAAGATGCCGTTTGCAAAGCGGAAGACGAGTAAATTCTGAACCGTCTCTTTTCCTAGATAATGATCAATTCGGTAAACCTGGTTTTCTTTAAAGACTCGGTGAACCTCCTCATCTAACCTCATTGCAGAATCCAGATCTCTTCCATAGGGTTTCTCTATGACGATTCGCGTCCACCCACGTTCAGACTTGCACAATTGGGCATTGCCCAATAATCGGACAATGTTTACATAGTCCTCTGGAGGAGCAGCCAAATAATATAATCGATTGATAATCCCCAACTCGTCCAATATTTGGCCAAGCCGCCTGTAGCCATCCTCTTCTTCGAATGTCGATTGGACATAGCGCATCTTGGAGCATAAAGCTTCCAGGACTTTTGTATCTACCGTATTTGTACGCGCAAAATCGCTCACACTTTGGGTGAGCGTTTTTGCCATGGTCAAATTGTCCCAATCACGACGCGCAAATCCAATGATGTAAAAAGCATCTGGAAGCCGCTGGGTAAGTGCAAGCTCATAGAGCGCTGGCACAAGCTTCCTTTTGGTAAGATCACCTGTTACACCAAAGATAATAAATGCAGTTGGAGCTGCTTTTTCGACTTTTTCAGAATCGAACATGGGTAATGAGAATTAAGGAGATTGGAGCAATCCTAAAGTGGAAATCACATCATCTAATAGGTCGATGTCATCAATTCCAATCGGAGGCGCAAATGGCATGCTTTGCTGACCGGTTAGGCGTGTCTCCATTCGGATTTGCATCCGTTCCAATGCAGGAATTGCCTCCAAATAGCCTATTTGACCAACCAACCATATGGCTTTACGGCGCATATTCAGTGGTACCTTGCGTGAATTTGCCATTTCCATCAGATGATTACCAGCATATGGGCAGGTTTTTAGAATACGGATAACCTGCAAATCTAAATTGATATCTTGCACCAATGCTTGCAAAATCGCGTATACCTGGCGGGTGCGCATATTGCTCAGATTGTTTGTGAGATAGCTGGTGACCATCTCTGGCGGACTGTTTCCCAATTCATCCGGGGCAAGCACATCTCCCAGTATTTTCAACACCTGCATTCTCACTACAAGGTCAGTGTCATCCAGGCGAGTTGCAATGATGTAAACCACAAGAGGAGAAATCCGCGCTGCACCGGAATGCTCTAAGAATTCCAAAGCTAGACGGCGAATAGTAGGATTTGGGCTGGATAGATCTTCCGATGCTGTCCATATTTCCGGAAATAATTCGGCTATTCCAGAGCTTGCTTGGCCTAGGCTAAACAACCTGGGTTGTGTATCGGATTTATGCAGATTATCATATTCCATCGATAGCTACCTTCCCCGAGACTTATCTGGAGACCATTGTTCTGGCATAGGTCACAATATTTTCTACCGTTAACCCATATTTCTCATAAATGACTTGATACGGAGCTGAGGCACCAAACCTCTCAATCGAGAGGACTATGCCCTGGTCTCCAACCCAGCGCTCCCAACCCTGTGAGACACCCGCCTCGACAGCCAGCCGTGAACGTATATTGGAAGGGAAAACCGAATCACGGTATTCTTTCGTTTGCATGTTAAAAAGTTCCCAGCTAGGGAATGATACCAACCTGACGTTCAAGCCTTCGGCAGCCAGGATTATACCAGTCTGGACTATTAATGATACCTCGGATCCCGAAGCCATCAAAATTAATTCAGGAGCTCCATCTCCCAGATCAGCCAATACGTATGCCCCCTGCTGCACACCGCTTGCGGAACCGTATATATTTCTATCAATTATTGGCAGGTTTTGACGCGTAAAAATCAATGCCGTGGGTCCAGCCCGCCGTGAAATAGCTATTTTCCAGGCTTCCCTCGCCTCATTCGCATCTGCTGGACGAACCACAACCAGCTTTGGGATGCTCCTTAATGCCGCAAGATGCTCCACTGGTTGGTGCGTAGGCCCGTCTTCACCCACTCCAATACTATCATGTGTAAATACCCAAATGCTAGGGAAGTCAGACAGAGCAGATAAGCGGATGGCTGGACGCATATAATCAGAAAAAACGAGGAATGTACCGCCATATGGTATCACTCCCCCATGCAAAGCCATGCCATTAACAATGGACCCCATGGCATGCTCACGGACCCCAAAGTGAAAGTTGCGCCCCTGGGGTGTATCCGCTTGAAAGCTCAGCGAGCCATCGATCCAGGTTTTATTTGAAGGCGCAAGGTCTGCTGATCCACCGATTAATTCCGGTATCTTCACGGCGATCGCGTTCAAGATTTTGCTCGATGCGATACGAGTTGCCATGCCCTTATTATCGACAGCAAACTCAGGCAAACCGGCATCCCATATTTTTGGCAAATCGCCCCGATACCGCCGCTCCAGTTCATCGGCGAGTTCTGGATACTCAGCCCGGTAGGCATTCATGCGGTCGCGCCATGCTACCTCTGCTTGTTCTCCCCGCACAATTGATTCCCGATAATGCGCCATTACATCATCCGGCACATAAAATCGTGGTTGCAAAGGCCAGTCAAGCTTTTGTTTGGCACCATCTAGCTCTTCATCACCCGGTGGTTCACCATGCGCTTTCTCAGTATCCTGCTTTGTAGGTAGGCCATATCCGATGTGCGTGCGACATAAGATCAATGACGGGCGTACATCTTCCTTTGCTCGCAGGATCGCTCGGTCAATAGCATCGATATCATTTCCATCTTCAACTCTTTGTATGTGCCACCCATAAGCCTCAAAACGTCCAGCCCTATCCTCGGTGAAGGCTAAATCAGTGCTACCGTCGATGGTAATGTGATTGTCATCATACAGATATATCAAGCGTCCCAGCCGTAAATGTCCCGCCAGTGAGGCAGCCTCGGATGCAACACCTTCCATGAGATCGCCATCAGTGACAATGGCATATATGTAGTGATCTACCACTGGATGCCCAGGGCGATTAAATATGGCAGATAAATGCGCCTCAACAATTGCCATCCCCACGCCATTAGCAAAGCCTTGACCTAAGGGGCCAGTAGTCGTTTCTACACCTGGCGTTAAGCCAAATTCAGGGTGGCCTGGCGTAAGACTCCCCCACTGTCGAAAATTCTTCAACTCCTCCAAAGACAGCATATTCCCAGTCAAGTACAGCAAGCTGTACAGAAGCATGGAGCCGTGTCCCCCTGAAAGAATGAAGCGATCGCGATCCGGCCAGCTTGGATTGCTGGGATTAAATTTCATGTGCCGCATCCAAATCGAGTATGCCATTGCAGCAGCACCCATCGGCAGGCCAGGATGGCCGCTGTTGGCTTTTTGCACGCTATCTGCAGATAAAAAACGCAGTGTGTTTACGGCTCTGGTTTGAAGGTCAACCTCGATGCTCATCCAAAACTCCACATGGTATCCATTTCCAGCACTCTCCCCTACCCCATAAACATCCGCTGGCAAGAAGTGAACTCCATTGTAGCAAAAGCAATCAAATAAATCAATAAATTTTAGGTAGTAACTTATGTCATTCTGCGTTTGTGAAATACGTCACTATACTTTAGCAGTCATCTTACCGATACTAGATTCAATATGGTTTTCGGGCGGGATGTTGTTTCGCATTGATTAATAGGTAAGTTTCTAACGGAGGTTGTATTCCTTCTCTACTTTGATAATTCTCCCTTCACCGCATGCCTTCGAATAATCTAAATCGCTCCATCAAAGCACCAACGAAGGAGGTGTCTTTTGACCACTTCTATACAAGAAACCCAATTAATTTCGGAAACTTCGGAAATACCCAACCTAAGATTCCTGGAAGAAGTAAGTGCAGCCACTGCCGGAGTTGCACGCCTGGAGATGTGTATTCAATGTGGCACTTGTGGAGGGTCTTGCCCTTCAGCGGCCGACATGGACCATACTCCGCGTATGCTCTTTGCCATGATACGAGCCGGATTGCGTGATGACGCACTACGAAGCAATACACCCTGGATTTGCGTATCCTGTTACCACTGCGTAGTACGTTGTCCACAAGATATACATATTACTGATGTCATGTATACATTGAAATCCATGGCTATCCAAGCCAAACTTTATAAGGATGCCAAAGCCCCCGATTTCTCCCAAACTTTTGTTGATATGGTTGAAAATTTTGGGAGAAGCTACGAATTAGGCCTTGCCACACGGCACTACCTTAAACATTTTCCCCTACGTCTGCCGGGTATGGCTCCGATGGGTATCGGACTAATAACAAAAAAGCGCATGGATATCACCCCGCACCGTATCGATGGAATCGACCAGCTCAGAGCTATCCTGGCACGAGCTAAACAACTGGAGGGGATCTCATGAACAAATATCTGTTTTATCCCGGTTGCTCCATGGAAGCCAGTGCTAGAGCCTATAACGTTTCTTTAATGGCAATTTGCGAGACACTTGACCTTGAGTTGGAAGAAATTCATGATTGGAACTGCTGTGGCGCTACCGAGTACCTGGGAATAAGCCTGACTCCTGCGTATGCGCTGATTAGCCGCAACTTGGCATTGGCTGCCAAGCAAGCGAATGGCTCACACACAGTTGTCGCACCGTGCAGTGCTTGCTATCTCAACCTATCAAAGGCAGATCACTTTATGCTCGAACGGCCATCACTCGGTGAGAACGTCAACCTTGCCTTGGAGGCCGGCGGATTACATTATACGCCTGGATCGTTGGAAATCCGCCATTTACTGGATGTCTTTATCAATGAAATAGGCTTGGATACGATAAAAAGCAAAGTAGTCAAACCACTCGCTGGACTTCGAGTCGCTCCCTATCTGGGATGCATGGTACCTCGCCCTGATTATGAACATCGTTGGTCGGATCATGAGCACCCGAATGAACTGGATAACCTTCTAAAAGCACTGGGTGCAGAAGTGATCGACTTCCCATTAAAGACACATTGCTGCAGCGGACACATGCCTCAAATCAGCCCATCTACGGCTTTCGAACTGCTGAGAAGGTTAATTCACTCAGCTGCTCAATATAACGCAGACTTGATGGTGACCGTCTGCCCAATGTGCCAAATGAACCTGGATGCATTCCAACACGAGATGAACCGTTTCTACCGTACGAACTACCATATGCCAATTGTATTCTTCACCCAGCTCATCGGTTTAGCATTCGGAATAAAAGCCGCCGAACTTGGCTTTGGTAAAGAGCTGGTTGATCCTCGGCCAGCATTGGACCGCATAGGAGTAGAAATCCCTGTTTCCGAAGAAACCAAAGCTCGACCTAAGAGAACAAAGAAGACCGGACTTCCCATGCCTATTATGCCAGGCGATGAGGAGGTGAACGAATGACAGTAGCATTACATCCCGAAAATAACGGCAAAGAGCGCATTGGTGTCTATGTATGCCACTGCGGCAGTAATATCGCCGGCACAGTAAACGTAGAGGATGTGTCGCATTGGGCAAGTGAGAGATTGCATGATCGCGGGGTCGTCATCGCTCGCGATTACAAATTTATGTGCTCAAGCCTGGGGCAAGAACTTATTGAAAACGACATCCAGGAGATGGGACTGACCCGTGTCGTCGTAGCTGCCTGCTCGCCACACCTTCACGAACAGACTTTTCGTTCCGCCACCGCCCGGGCTGGCTTGAACCCGTATCTGTGTGAGTTGGTTTCTATACGCGAACAGGTCTCCTGGGTACATACCGACAAAATCGCTGCAACGGAGAAGTCGAAAGCAGTAATCTCAGGCGGCGTTGAACGCGTGATACACCACGAGCCTTTGGAGCCATTGCATGTCCCGATACATCCCGCTACGCTGGTAGTTGGGGGCGGAATCGCTGGAATTCAATCAGCCCTGGAGCTTGCTGATGCCGGGTATCCAGTCTACATGGTCGAACGTGAGCCATCCATTGGCGGTCACATGGCTCAGTTTGATAAAACCTTTCCCACGCTAGATTGCTCTGCTTGCATCCTGACCCCAAAGATGGTATCGGTTGGAACACATCCGAATATCACTCTGCTCACCTGGAGTGAGGTGACCAAGGTAGAAGGATATGTTGGCAACTTCACAGTCACTATTCGTAAGAAAGCTCGCTACGTAGACACTGAAGACTGCACTGGATGCGGTATTTGTCAAGAAAAATGCCCAAAGAAGGTTATTGACACAATCTACGAGGCTGGATTGGGTTACCGCAAAGCGGTCTATACGCCTTTCCCACAAGCAGTTCCGAAATATCCTGTTGTGGATCGAGCAAACTGCACATACTTCCAGAAAGGCACTTGCAAAGCTTGTGAAAAATTCTGCCCCACTGGTGCGATCAACTTTACTCAAGAGGATGAATTCATCACCGTTCAAGTCGGAAATATCGTGCTTGCAACCGGCTTTGACCTGTTCGATGCTCGGAGAGTCTCTAATTATGGTTATGGACGACTCGCTAACGTTTTTACAAGTCTGGAGTTCGAACGCCTGTCTAACGCTGCTGGCCCCACTAACGGGAATGTGGTTCTCCGGGATGGTGTAACTGTCCCCAAAGCTGTTGGTATTATCCACTGCGTGGGCAGTCGCGACCGTAACTTCAACAACTATTGCTCGGTCATTTGTTGTATGCAAGGGTTGAAATTCGCTCATCTGATCCACGAGCGAACCGGAGCAACGGTTTACAACTTCTATATTGATATGCGTACCGCCTTTAAAGCGTATGACGAGTTTTATCAGCGGATACTCGAGGAAGGAACGCTCTTTGTACGTGGTAAAGTCGCCGAGGTCACTGATGCAGCTCGCTTACCCGGCGAAGAAGGCAAACTGATCATCCAGGTTGAGGACACTCTCGCTGGCAAGCAGCGACGTATTCCGGTAGATATGGTCATCCTCTCATCTGGACTTGAGCCACGCCACGACTCAAAGGATGTCGCCAAGCTGTTTGGTATCTCCTGCAGCGCTGATGGCTGGTTTATCGAAAAGCACCCCAAACTTGACCCGGTCGCAACCATGACAGAAGGCGTATTTATCGCCGGTTGCGTGCAAGGTCCAAAGGATATCCCTGCCAGCGTCTCCCAAGGAGCAGCGGCGGCGGCGCGCGTCCTGGGTCGTATCCAACAAGGCGAAATTGCTCTCGAACCTGTACGTGCTACCGTTAACGAAAACAAGTGCTCTGGCTGCCGGATTTGCAACGATCTGTGCCCGTTCAATGCGATCCTTTTCCACGAAGATCGTATGGTGACTGAAGTCAATGCTGCTCTCTGCCAGGGATGCGGGACTTGCATAGCCGCTTGCCCTGCTGGAGCTATCGCTGGAACTGGATTCAGTAATGAACAGATTCTCTCCCAGATCGAGGGTTTGCTGCTGCTCAATTTAGCGCCAGAACTCGTTCCTGCTTGAAGGGCGAACCATGAAGCAATTCAACCCAATCCAACAAAGCGTCATCTTCCAATGGGAGATCAACCATGAATGATAATCATATTTTTGAACCCGTGATAATTGGGTTTACCTGTAACTGGTGCTCCTATCGCGCCGCAGACTTGGCTGGCACTGCACGCATGAAATATCCACCAAATGTCCGTCTGATTCGTCTGATGTGCTCAGGTCGGTTAGATCCAACTTTTGTGATAAAAGCGTTCTCGGGCGGAGCCGATGGGGTCATGATTACGGGATGCCATCCTGGTGAATGTCATTACATCGAACAGAACTACAAAGCTTTACGGCGTTACTTACTCTTACGCCGCACCCTTGCTCAATTTGGCATTGAACCGGAGCGCATTAAACTTGTATGGGCAAGTGCAGCTGAGGGGGCTAGGCTATCCGAGGAAATCACCAAAATGGTAGAGGATATTCGCACTCTTGGTCCACTGAACTGGCCAAAACTGTCCAACGGACGCCCTGACCACACAGTGTTGCTGCAGGAGGAGGTAAAAGTATGACTACAAATGGCAAGCCGAAATTCGCGATGTACTGGGCTGCCTCCTGCGGGGGTTGCGAGATCGCTGTGCTCAATATCCACGAGAAGATTTTGGATGTAGATGCTAACTTCGAGGTCGCGTTCTGGCCTGTAGCCATGGATGCCAAGTACAAAGATGTGCGGGCCATGCCCGATAAGTCCATTTTGCTCACTCTATTCAATGGTGGCATTCGCAACAACGAACACGAGGAAATTGCTCACCTGATGAGACGCAAGTCGCAGATCCTTGTCGCCTTCGGATCCTGCGCATGTGAAGGTTGCATACCGGGTTTGGCGAACTTTAGCCAAACGGAGCAAATATTTGAGGCAGCATTCCAGAGCATTTCAACCGATAACCCAGACAGAATCCTGCCTCAATACGACTATACAATGCCTGAAGGCGAGATTCACATCCCAGAGTTCTATCCGGTGCTAAAAACACTCGATCAGGTGGTGCCCGTGGATTACTACATGCCGGGTTGCCCACCCGAGTCTAACCAGATTGCAGGTGTAATCGATCTCGTCATCAAGGTATTAAATGGTGAGGCTACCCTACCGCCCCCAGGTTCAGTAATAGGAGCGGGTGATTCCACAGTATGCGATGACTGCAAACGGGAACGCAATGTAAAAACGATCAAGAAGTTTATCCGCATCCAGGAATTAGACCACCTTGATCCTGCCCTTTGCTTGTTAGAGCAGGGTGTCCCATGTAACGGTCCTGCCACCCGCCAAGGATGTGGTGCTTTATGTCCTACTGCTGGCGCCCAGTGTATTGGCTGCTATGGTCCCGTAGAAGGTGTCATCGATTATGGCGCCCGTCTTATTGCGGCCTTTGCATCAGTCATTGACAGTAATGACCCGCTAGAAATTGATCGTATTCTGGATGGGATACCCGATCCAGCCGGGCAATTCTACAGGTTCAATTTAGCCGGCTCATTGTTGCAGGCCAGTAGAGTCGCATGGAAAAGCAACGGCTCCGTATAGGAGGATCGCATGACGCAAAGAATTACAATCGACCCCATCACCCGCCTGGAAGGTCACGGCAAGATAGAAATTTTTTTGAACGAAGACGGTGACGTCGCTAACACTTATTTCCAAATTCCCGAACTGCGTGGTTTCGAGCGCTTCTGTGTTGGTCGCCCGGTAGAGGAAATGCCCCTACTCACTAATCGCATCTGTGGTGTATGTCCAGAAGCGCACCACATGGCAGCAGCTAAAGCTGCCGATGCAGTCTATCACGTTGATCCGCCGCGAACCGCAAAGATGCTTCGAGAGCTGCTGTACAGTGCTTTTTATGTCACGGATCACACCACACATTTTTACGCCCTGGCTGGTCCAGACTTCGTAATGGGTCCGGAGTCCCCTGTTGCTCAACGTAACATACTGGGAGTGATCCATAAGGTTGGACTGGAGGTAGCTGGTAAGGTTATCCAAGCGCGCAAGTACGGTCACACCGTAATTGAAATGATCGGCGGGCGCAAAGTGCATCCTTGCACCTCAATTCCAGGTGGATTAACCAAGGGTATAACTGAAGAACAACGCGACGAGATTGAGAAAATGGGCCGTTGGGCAATCGAGTTTGCCCAGTTTACCCTCCAGTTATTCAACGATATTGTCCTTGGCAATAAACAGTATGTCGACCTGATTCTAGGCGATATCTACACTCACCGTACCTATTCGATTGGAACCGTGGATGAGAATAACAAAGTGAATTTCTACGACGGGAAAGTGAGCGTGGTTTCACCCGATGGCGAGCGGATTGGAAAATATGCTCCCAATGAATACACCGAGTGGATTGCAGAGCATGTAGAACCTTGGACTTATCTCAAGTTTCCATACCTGAAAAAGATAGGCTGGAAAGGATTTGTGGACGGTAAGGATTCAGGTGTTTACTTTGCTACGCCGCTCTCCCGATTGAACGCTGCTGAGGGAATGGCCACCCCGCTTGCGCAGGAAGAATACGAGAAATTCTTTACTACACTTGGAGGCAAACCAGTTCACCAGCGACTTGCAACCCATTGGGCTCGCCTGATCGAGTTACTTTACGCCGCCGAACGTTGGGTAGAGCTGGCAACCGATCCCGAGATCACTTCCAACAATTTCCACATAGCTCCCACTGAGACACCAACCGAAGGGGTAGGGATTGTCGAGGCGCCGCGCGGCACACTAACGCATCACTATAAAACCGATAATCGCGGTGTGCTAACCGAGGTGAACTTAATTGTTGGCACAACGAACAATTATGCACCTATTAGCATGTCAATCAAAAAAGCTGCCCAAAGCTTGATTAAAAGAGGCAATGTGGTAACAGAAGGTATGCTCAACATGGTGGAGATGGCCTTCCGAGCTTATGATCCCTGCTTCGGTTGCGCGACGCACACACTACCCGGTCAA
>DATCYX010000146.1:0-4430 GCA_036526235.1 Anaerolineales bacterium
CCAGATCGCAGAGATCGGGCCTGCAGGCATGTTCGCCGGAACCGAGCATACTCTGGAACGCATGCGCACCACCATGCTCCTGGCAGAGGTTGCCGACCGTGATCCGCGCGCCCAGTGGATAGAACGGGGAGGGTTGGATTCACATGCGCGCGCTATGAAGCGTGTCAAAGATATCCTGACGCGTGAAAATCCAGCGGCTTTCTCTTCCGAGCTGGATGAAAAGATAAGGGCAGCTTTCCCTGGTATGGTAGCGGGCGATTCGCTGCCGCCCGAGGGTTGGAAGCGCGTCACAGTTGTTGATGAAGAAGGCGATGCCGGTATGCGCCGCCGCCGGCGCCTTCATCGGGCAGTGGCGACAGAGGCATAATGAGTCAACATAGCAGGCAAAACTCGTGACGGAAAATAAACAGGGCGCAATCCATACCTGCCAGATTGCATTGATGCCTTCTGGGCGCAAGGGTTCCGTGCCTCAGGGCATCAATTTGCTCAAGGCAGCCCAGGAGCTTGGCGTGGAGCTGGAATCAATCTGTGGTGGGCGGCAAACCTGCGGCAAGTGCCAGGTGGTCGTCGAAGATGGGCATTTTCCAAAGCATGCTCTCACCTCGCGCGCCGATCACCTTTCTGCTCCTACCACCCGCGAGATCGAATATAGCCAGGAGCATCGCCTGCAAGGGCGTCGCCTGGCATGCGCTGCCGAAGTGCTGGGTGACGTGCTGATCTCGGTTCCCGAGGAGAGCCAGGCGCGCAAGCAGGTGATTGCCAAGGCTGCTTCTGAGCGCAGCATCGAGATTGATCCTGCTGTGCGTCAAGTGTACGTAGAAATGCAGCCATCAGACCTGAGCGATTCGCGCGGTGACTGGGAGCGGTTGCAGGAGGCGCTGGAAGCACAATGGGGGCTGAAGGGGCTGGACATAGATAGTAGCGCCCTGGCGACTCTTCAAATCGCCTTGCGTGAAGGCGATTTTTCAGTGACAGTGAACGTATGGCAGGAGCGCGAAGTGCTGCGCATCCAGCCTGGCTATCAAGAAGGGACGTACGGCCTGGCAGTGGATATTGGCTCGACCACCGTGGTGGCCCATTTGTGTGACCTGCGCACCGGCGCTGTGCTGGCAACAGAAGCGGCCATGAACCCCCAGGTGCGCTACGGCGAAGATCTGATGAGCCGGGTGAGTTACGCCAATAGCGAGCCCCAAGGTCTCTCGCGGTTGCACCGGGCGGTGATCCGCACGCTCAACGAGCTGGCGGAAAATGCGACCAAAGCCGCCGGGCTCTCCCCGGAAGACATCCTGGATGCGGTTATCGTGGGTAATCCGGTCATGCACCACCTGTTCCTGGGCATCCACCCCCGTGAGTTGGGGGCGGCGCCGTTTGCCCCTGCGGTGAGCTCTGCCCTAGACCTAAAAGCGCGTGAGCTGGGCCTGGCATTCCATCCGGCAGCTCGCTTACACACCCTGCCGCTGATCGCTGGGCATGTTGGGGCAGATAATGTGGCGGTGTTGTTAGCCGAGGCGCCAAACGAACAGGATGATGTCATGCTGATCGTGGATGTGGGCACGAATGCCGAGATCGTATTGGGCAACCGCCAGCGCCTTCTGGCAGCCTCAAGCCCCACCGGACCAGCCTTCGAAGGCGCGCAGATCACCCATGGACAGCGCGCTGCGCCGGGAGCTATTGAACGGGTGCGCATCGACCCAGAGACACTGGAACCACGCTTCAAGGTTATCGGTTACGAACCCTGGATTGAACCGGGCGCAGAGCTACCCCACGAGGCCAAGCCCACGGGTATCTGCGGCAGCGGGATCATTGAGGCGGTTTCGGAGATGCTTCTGGCTGGGATTATCAGGCCGGATGGTCTCTTCGATCGCTCCATGACGGATCGCTCGCCGCGCGTGAACTACCAGGGCAGGACGGGCGAGTATATCTTGGCTGATGCCAGCCTGACGGCTACAGGTCTAGCGATTGTCATCACGCAGAATGACATCCGCGCCATCCAGCTGGCCAAAGCAGCCCTGTATGCCGGAACGAAGTTGTTGATGAACCATTGGGGCGCGGAGCGGGTGGATAAGGTCGTGCTGGCGGGCGCTTTTGGTAGTTTTATCAGCCCGTACCATGCCATGCTGCTGGGCTTGATCCCCGATTGCGACCTGGAAAATGTTTACGCGGTGGGTAACGCCGCCGGCGATGGGGCGCGCTTCGCGCTGCTCAATCGCAACTTGCGCTCGAAAGCGGCCCAGCTGGCTCTGTGGGTGGAGCACGTTTCGACCCCATTGGAATCGTCTTTTCAAGATGAGTTTGTGGCTGCCCTGGCGTTGCCACATGCCCGCGATCCTTTCCCCACTTTGCAAGCATTTTTACCGCAAGTGGAAGGAGATCCAAAGCCCGGTCGGCGCAATCGTGTGCGGGACCGATAATAGTTAAATTTGTTGAAGCTACCCTGTGGTCAACACTGGAATGGGTAGCGAAAAAAGGCAAGAATGCCTCGTGGGCGCCTTTGTGCCCGCAACACACAAACGTTGATTTGTGTATAATACCTAAACTGCTCGAAGGAGTACTTAATACATGAGCGACGAAATCGATATTTCTCAACTGGAGACCCCAGAGATACTCGAGTTGATCCAGGATGACCTGTACGACGGCCTGGCAGACGAGGTGGTCAAGAGCGTCAAGGAGCTGCTCTCGCGCAGCATGACCCCTTACGACGTGCTTACCAAGGGATTGGTAGCCGGCATGGACGTCGTGGGCGTGGACTTTCGCGATGGCATCCTGTTTGTGCCAGAAGTGCTGATGGCTGCCAAGGCGATGAAGGCCGGCATGGAGATTCTGCGCCCGCTGCTGGCCGAGACCGGCGCGCCTCAGGTTGGCACCATGGTGATCGGCACCGTCAAGGGCGATATCCACGATATTGGGAAGAACCTGGTGGCAATGATGATGGAAGGCGGCGGTTTCACCGTGGTTAACCTGGGCATCAATGTGGATGCCGATACGTTTATCAAAGCCATACACGAACACAAACCGGAGATCCTGGGGATGAGTGCTCTGTTGACCACCACCATGCCCTATATGGGCGTGGTTATTGAAACCCTCAAGGAGCAGGGGCTGCGCGACCAGTTGATTGTATTGGTGGGCGGGGCGCCGCTCAACGATGCCTTCGCCGAGGAGATCGGAGCGGATGCCTATTGCCGTGATGCAGCCGTTGCAGTTGAGACGGCTAAGAAACTGCTGGCGATCAAACGCGGCGAGCCGATCGGGTAATAATACGGCGGCATTGGAAAGACGCTAATTGACTATGCCGGGTTGCATCTCGGCAGCTTTGGAAAGGCAGGATACCATGACAACCATCCCATCTCTTCTCGAAAAATCTCCCTATATTCTGGCGGATGGGGCCATGGGCACCATGCTCTTTGCGTCCGGTTTGGAACAAGGTGGTGCGCCAGAGCTGTGGAACGTGGAGCAACCTGAACGGGTGGCCGCGGTACACCGTGCCTACCTTGAGGCTGGCGCGCAATTGTTGCTTACCAACACCTTCGGTGGCAATCGGCACCGCTTAACGTTGCACAAGCTGCAGGGGCGCGTAGCTGAGCTTAATCGCGCCGCGGTGAAAATTTTGCGTGATGTGGTGGACGCCAGCGGGGTGGAAGCCCTTGTGGCTGGCGATATCGGCCCATCGGGTGGCGTGCTGCTCCCCTATGGGACGATGACCTACGAAGAGGCCGTGGATGGTTTTGCCGAGCAGGCTGCAGCCCTAGTGGAAGGTGGCGCGGACCTGCTCTGGATCGAGACCATGGCCGACCTCGAAGAAGTGCGGGCTGCGGTGGAGGGTGTGCGGCGTATCTCGGTGGATATTCCCGTGATCACCACCATGACCTTTGATACCCACGGGCGCACCATGATGGGCGTGAAACCGGAAGATGCTGCCACGACTTTGTCATCCTATGGTGCCGTAGCGGTAGGAGGCAACTGCGGCAACGGGGTGGAGGAGATCATCTCCGTTGTGGGAAAGATGCACGCAGTTGAGCCAGAAGCGATTCTGGTTGCCAAGGCAAACGCGGGCATCCCCAAGCTGGTGGGCGGGCAAGCGGTGTATGCAGCCACCCCGCAGGACATGGCTGATTACGCCGTTAAAGCCTTCGCAGCGGGCGCCCGCGTCATTGGAGGCTGCTGTGGCAGCACACCTGCCCATATCCAGGCCATCTCCACAGCCCTGGCATCTCAAGTGGTAGCAGGATGAAAACCGCCCTAATCGCCTGTGGCGCGTTGGCGCGTGAGGTGTTGGCGCTGAAGGAGAAGCACGGCTGGGATGTGGAGGTGCTGGCCTTGCCCTCCTTGCTGCACAACGAGCCTGAGCGCATTCCTGGGGCAGTCCAGGAGCGTATCCGCCAGGCGAGAGAAAGCCATGATCGAGTGCTGGTAGTCTATGGCGACTGCGGCAC
>DATCYX010000147.1:0-7454 GCA_036526235.1 Anaerolineales bacterium
GCGAACAATACCAGATTTTGTTTTAAGCGAAGGAAAGTGGAGACCCGCTAATGTACTCCAGGGTCAAGATTTTCAGCACCCGGCAGCTTGTGAGCCAGTTGGGCGGGCTTGTGTATGAGCACGGGCAGGTGTTGGGGGCAAATCCAATAGACATTCCCCTGGTACTGGATCTGCAAGAGTGGCACCTGGGTATGGTCGCGTTCACAGTAAATGCAAGCGGATTGGTTGGTTGTCACATTAAACTCCATTGTTTACGATAAATTTTTCTCGTAGATTCAGCGAATTATTCTTAGCACAAAGAGGGGATTAGGAGAGAGATTCAATTTGCTCTCAGCATCTCAATATTTGAAGTGAAATTGTCACCTGCGCGCCGTGCGCCGCCCCGGCTTCTGTTGTACGCCGCGATAGGCTGGGGCGGTGATGGCGCTAATCTCGCACAATCTACGATCTTCCATGCGGCTGAGCAAGCGAGGATCCACATCTCTGACATAATCGGCAGTGGTGATCACCGTGGACAGCTCGGCATTATAGCGGTAGTTGAACAACTGGTACAGCTTCTCGCGCACCCAGGGGGTGGCGGCTTGCGTTCCCAGGTCATCCAGTATCAGCAAAGGAGCGGTGCGCACCTCCTCGAAGCGGCGGTCCAAACGCACCGTGCTCTGGGGGTTGAATGTCGCCCGCAGGTGATCTAGTAAGTCGGGCACGACAGTGAATACGACGCGGTCTCCGAGGTCTCTACGGTGATGCCCAATCGCAGCCGCCAGATGGGTCTTTCCGCAGCCATTTGGTCCAGAGAACACCAGCCAGCCCTGGGGGTGTTCGGCAAAGCGCCGCGCGACCCGGAAGGCCTCCTTCAGGCTCTTTAAGTCAGGGGGTTTCAAGCCCTCGCCCTCGCGCAGGTCGAAATTGGCAAAAGTGCATTTGTATAGCAAATCTAAAGATGAGACCCTATTCTGGCCGGTATCCCCAGCTGGACGGCGGAAATCAGGGGCTAGAATTTGCACTTTCGTGACCAGGTCTGGATCTTCCAGGCGAGAGCGGATGCGACCCTCGATGTCTTCCAGGGGGGTGTTGGTGGTCACTACCAGGGGCAGGCGGTTAATGTAGCGGTAATTGAAGATCTGGAAGAGTTTTTCCTGCGACCAGGCGGTGGCGTTCTGGGTGCCAAAGTCGTCCAGGATGAGCAAAGGGGCGCGGCGGATCTCCTCGAAGCGCTCTTCGAAGGTTGCCTGTGGATTATCGTAGGTATAACGCAGGGAGTCCAGCAGGTCGGGCACGGTGATGAACAGGGTAGGCACGCCCATGCCAACCGCGAAGTTGGCGATGGCTGCCGCCAGGTGGGTCTTGCCACAGCCGTAGCCACCCTGAAAAACCACCCAGCCGTTGAGCGACTGTGCAAACTGGCGCGCCTGGTTATGGGCCTGCTCCAGCGAATCGGCTTCTTGGGGCCATAGCCCCACCCGGCCGCGCGGCTGGAAGTTCTCGAAGCTCAGGTGGGTCAGCTCGTCTAGATTGCTGAGGGCGAACAGGCGCTGGCGCACCTGCTGGCTCACTTGGCTGTTACGGCAGGAACATACCTGCAGTTTGCCGAAATCGGGATGTCCTGGGGGCAAGTCCTGGCGCAAATAACCGAGCCCGCCGCAGTGCGGGCAGTTTGGGTCGCCAGGCAAATCGCTCGAAGAAGAGTTTCTCTCAGCTTCTGTCTTGTCCGGAGCCGAGGTTTTCCCACTCTGCATACTTGCGGCGAGCTTTTTCAGTGTCTCGTCGATCTTTTTGCTCATCTCTACCTTTATCTTGCCAGCGTTCCAGGATGGCCTCAACGTAGCGCCAATTGCGGGCATTGTTTTCTACAGCAATGCGCATGGCATCTTCAAGCCATTGGATGGGGTATTCTTGTTCGGCTTCCCGCAGGGCATCGGCAATCATCGGCGTAAGCGGCCCGATATTTTCTTCGTATAGGCGAAAAATATTGGGGGCCTCGTCGAGAATCTCGACCGGTTGTTGCGCTTGCCCGGATGGGCGCCATTCGCCGCGTGCAATGGCTTGCAAGGCTTCCCGTCCGCGCGGTGAGTTCACGAAGTACAGGGACTGCTCACCCTCTTCTACTTCAATGGATGCCCGCAGCAACGTACCGCGCTGCACCGCCCGCTCCAGCGAGTCGTGCAGCGCTGCCTGCGCCGCTTCGGGTGTGCCTCCCAGCCCCTGCATGAAACGCTCGTCCCCTGTGAAATCGCCCAATTGCAGGTAGCGGAAATTCCCCTCCTGGTAGCTCATCCGCCAGAAGGCGTACAGGCTCACCTTTAGCTCGCCAAGGTGGTCGATATATGGCAGGAGCTCACGGAAGAAGGTGGCTGGGATAGGTGTGAGGCGTACTTTTCCCTGTGGAAAGCCTTTAAAAGAAGAGTTCATTGCACTTGTATTTTACAACTATAACGCTATGCCACTTTAGTGAGATCGATGACCCGTGTGGCAGCATTCTCAAATTTTGCTAATTGGTGGCGGAAGATCAGTTCCACCATGCCAACCGGACCATTACGGTGCTTGGCAACCTTGATTTGGGCGATGTTTTGCTTGAGGGTGTCTTTCTCATACACCTCGGGCCGGTGAATAAACATAACGATATCAGCGTCTTGTTCCAGTGATCCCGATTCGCGCAGGTCGGAGAGTTGCGGCTCCTTGTCTGCGCGTTGCTCCACGGCGCGTGATAGCTGCGCGGCAGCCAGCACGGGTACATTGAGCTCGCGCGCAAGCACTTTTAGATTGCGCGAGATGTAAGAAACCTCTTGGACGCGGTTCTCGGAGCGCGTGCCGCTCGACATTAATTGCAGGTAATCTACTACGATCAGGTCCAGCCCATACTCCAGGTGCAAGCGGCGGCTCTTGGTGCGTAATTGCAAGGGGGTGAGTGCGGGCGTATCATCCAGGAAGACGCGCGCATCGCTCAGCACCTCGATAGCGTGTGTAAACAGCGGCCACTCATCCTCAGAGAGCTTGCCGGTGCGCAGGCGCTGCGAGTCAATACCGGTCTCCTGGGCGATCAGGCGCTGCACCAGTTGCTCATTGGACATCTCCAGCGAAAACACAGCCACATGCTTTTTGTGGGTCTGGGCGGCATTTTTGGCAGCCGAGAGCATAAAAGCCGTCTTGCCCATGCCTGGGCGTCCGGCGACAATGATGAAATCCGAGGGTTGCAAGCCCATCAACAGGCGATCCAGATCGATGAATCCTGTCGGCACGCCGTAGATGTCCTCGCCACGGCTGGCAAGCTGGTCAATCCGGTCGTAATACTCGCTCAACACCTGCTGGATGGGCTGCAGATCGCGCGTCATGCGGCGCTCACTCACGCCAAAGATGGATTTCTCAGCCCCGTCCATCACATCTTCGACGCCGATGCTCTCCTGGTAGGCGAGCTTGGCGATGTCATTGGCAGCGGCTAACATTTTGCGGCGAATTGCGTTTTCTTCGACCAGGCGTCCATACGCCTCCGCATGGAGCGAGGTGGGCACGTTATTGATGAGTGCCGTCAAGTAAGCTGGACCGCCCACTTCGGATAATTGACCCAGTTGGTTGAGTTCTTCGGAAACGGTTAGATAATCAATTGGGATGCGCCGCTCATGCAGGCGTACGAAAACCTCCCAGATCCAGCGGTGACGGTGGATGTGAAAATCATCGGCTTTCAGGAAAGAGGCGACATCGTAATACGCCTCGGGGTTAATCAGCACGGATCCTATGACGGCCTCTTCGGCTTCCCGGCTATAGAGAACAGGTGGGGAAGCAGGGGTCGGGTTTTCTTCGGGAAAGAATCTATCGTTCATCACATCCTATCTATACCTGCATATCAGATTAGGCAAAAAGCGCTGCGCTGTTCCTGCAAATCCGGCAATCTGAGAGGGTGGTCCGGTTTTGACCAAAAAACCGGGGACACCAGTTTGGCTGCCTGGCGAACCCCGGTGCACATTTGTCAATCGGGAGTACGCAGCGCTCTACTCCTCCTTATCCTTTTTCCCCTTGCCACCATCATCGTCCTCTTTCCCCTTGCCACTATCATCGTCCTTTTTCCCCTTGCCACCATTGTCGTCCTCTTTCCCATTTTCGTCATCCTCGTCTTCCAGTTCAAGTTTTTCGAGGAAGTCCTCAAATACCGACAAACGTTCCTGGCTTTCCTCAGATGGTTCTGGGGTCTCGCCTTGCGTCTTGCTTTCAATTTGTTTCTGCTCCTGGATGTCTTCCTCAGGTGTGATGCCAGCGGCATCCATCACGGAGCGGGCGACCAGGATGGGGACATGGGCTCGCACTGCCAGGTTCAGCGCATCGGAAGGGCGGGCGTCTACATTCAGATTGCGCCCGTTCACCTCAGCGATGATGTTGCCAAAGAAGGTGTCATCTTTCAAAGCAGACACCTCGACCCGGATGATCTGTGCGTTTAGAGCATTAAAAATGTTTTTTAATAAGTCATGGGTTAATGGTCGTGCAACCTCGACATCTTGCAGGGCGATGGTGATCGCCTCTGCCTCGTAAACTCCGATCCAAATGGGCAAATAGCGGTCCGCGTTGACCTCGCGCAGAATTACAATGCGTTGCTGCGACATCAGGCTAACCCGGATGCTATCAATTACCACTTCGACCATATCTGACATGAATCACTTTTCCCTAGCTTGGATTGTATCGTATTCTAACACGGGCAGGGCAGGGTTGCAACTATATTTATCAAAGGCCAGGGCAATTGCATATGCCCGGAAGGGCATGCGCAATCCCGCAAAAAGAGTGTTTGGGGGGTTTTGGTGGGGGTATGCCCCCACCAAAACCCCCCATTTTCTCTCCTCAGTGGTGGGGAATCGCCCAAATGCGATTGCCCTGTATCAAAGGCTTTTTAGGATTTGTCTTGACCATGGAGATTCTCAGTTATCCTTAAAAAAGCACATCGGTTCTGATTGTCAGTTTTTAAGATTGCGAGTATAATCAATTTAACATTTTTTTTAACATTGGGGTTTAAAATTAGCGATTATACCGATAGGGAAGAGAATGGTTCGGGTTATTTGGATCGAGGGCAAGCGGGCTGAAGGCCCGTCTTTTGTCCCAAATATGAGAAAAAAAGGCTATTCCGTGGAGGTTGTTTCCACGGGAACTGAGGCGTTGGAACGATTGGTGGAGATCGACCCAGACCTTGCGGTTGTTAACGCGGCCTCGATGCGCACCAGCGGAAAAAGGATTTGCCGATCTCTGCGAGAAAAAATGAATGGTCTCCCGATTGTGCTGATCAACAGCCCAGAGCAGCCCGCCCTGGGTGACCCGAGCGCCAATGTGGTCCTCACCCTTCCGTTCACCTTCCGCAAGCTGTCTAATCGCATTGTGCCTCTGTTGCCTGGAAATGGCGGGAATATGCTCCATGTGGGGCCTATCCGCCTGGATATGGGACTAAAACGCGTGCGATGTCAGGGCAGAGAAGCCCGTCTCACCCCCCGCCTGGTACGCATCCTGCGCATTCTGATGCAGCATCCCGGCGAGGTGGTGGAGCGAGCTGTCTTGTTCCGCCACGTATGGGATACGGAGTACACCGAGGATACGCGCACTCTGGACGTGCACATCAGCTGGCTGCGCCAGGCGATCGAAGAAGACCCTCGCAAACCTCAGTTCTTGAAAACCATCCGGGGGGTTGGGTACCGGCTGGATATTTAATCAGTTTTTGGTGCGCAACGGCAGTAGTATAACCTTATCAACCGCAGTGTAACTGCGGTTGATGTTGTTTTTCCATATTGTATTATTACAGCAGCTGAGATTTGATTATGGCGTGCGCGCCCGACTGGGCAGCGCACTGAGCAGGGCATTGAGGATGCGCGCACGATAATCGACTGCAGCGGCGACGTTTTGCTGGTGCACCTCGAACAGGGTAGCGTCCACCTCTAATGCTCCACCTGTTCCCTTACGCATGGGGACGACTGACTCGCTGTCGCCATCCAGCCGGATGACCGTGCGCGCCACCGGGCGAGCCTGATCGAAGTCAGGGGTGCCATCGCTGCTGACATCGACATAACGGGTCTCTACCTGTAATTCAGATGCATCCTGCACGTATTTGGCTACGCTGGTAGCTGTGTTCTTAAGGGCGGTTTCAAGTTCGCTGGGCATTTTTACTCCTAGATTATGCGGATGAAGTTTGATATTTTTCGATTTCTGACAAAATCTTGCTCACGTATTTCCAGGCGGCTGGCAGGGCCAGCAAGGCGCCTCCGGGTGCGGCGATCAGGGCCGCGATTTTAGCAGCTCCTTGGGTAGTGGTCATAATTACCCGCAGCATGGCGATGCGCGAGGCCAGAGCCAGCGCTAACGAGCGCTGGTGCAAGTCGTGCTGTTCGGGAGAGATGGCCTCGCCCCAGGAAGTGTCCAGGTCGCCCTTCCAGTTCACCAGGGAGCGAGCCAGCAGAGCCCCACCCTGGCGCGTTTCAACCTGCGCTAGGTAGAGTATCTGTCCAACGAGGCCATCTATCATCTGGCGGAGCTGATCGAGAGCCTCCTTCGCCTGACCTTGGGTTATTCCCTGCCCGTCAAATGAGATTTGCCCCGGCTCGAAGTACTCAATCCAGGGCAATAGGTCGGCTTCGGCGGGTTGCCCTGGCACGCCTTCGACAGCGAAGGATTCGATGCTGAAGTGCGCATCTGTGCCAGACTGCAAGCGCGAGACGAACGCATCCAGACGATCGGGGGCTTCATCTAGGAGCGCCTGAGTTGCCCGCAGCTGCGTCTCAGCTTGAGCCAGTGCTGCCTCAGCTTCTTCCGGTTTGGCAGGCAGCTCCAGGCTCCACCGCGAGGCCGGCTCGCCAGGAGCGGTTGCGACGTCAAAGGATATCTCGTCGCCACTTTGTACTGGGGCGGTCTGCCAGTTCTGGAAAATGGGTGGAAAACCCGCTTCGTTCTGCATGGTTTGTTTATTTAACACAAAGGGCACGAAGGGCGTAGAAAAAACATTTAAAACTCTTGGTGTTCCTTTGTGTTAAGGATCGTTTTAGGGTTTTAACAGGTCTACCAATCCTGTAGCCGCCGATACGACCGTCTTGAGCAGCTCTGTGCGCGAGGCCTGGGCTTGTTGTACCATATCGGTGTGGACTTTCCATAATGCCATGTCCACTTCCCCGTCCGTCTCTGGCACGCAGATCAGTGTGTCGCCATCGATCTCGATGCGCGTCATGGCGCGCAGTTGGGCTCCGGTAAAGCGGCCGCCCTCGAACTTGACTTCGCTCATGTCTTCGCTGACGTATGTAGAGACTTCCAGGCTGGTGGCTTCGTCCAGCGCTTTGCCTAAAAACTCACCCAGGCGGCCGACAAAGCCCTGCAACGTTTCGCTCAGATTAGCTTGTGTCTGCTTAAAGCTATCCATCAAGCCGTAATCAGGGGATACAGGCGATATCCCGGCTATGGGCTCAGGCGCGGCTTCTGGCTCGCTCTCCGTTTCTCCCTCTATG
>DATCYX010000148.1:0-2406 GCA_036526235.1 Anaerolineales bacterium
TGGGACGCTAACGAGTTCGCCAGCCTGGGTATCCCTTTCTTGCCGGTGCCGGAGCGGCAAGCAGCCCTGGAAGAGGCGCTGGTGATCATCCGGGGGGCGTGTGGAGAGAGCCGCTTCACCTATCAGGGGCGCTATTTCCAGACCGAGCAGGCGCAGGTGTCGCCGCCGCCACTCCAGAGCCCGTTCCCTCCGTTCCTAATTGCCGGAGGTGGGGAGCGCGTCACGCTGCGGCAGGTGGCCCAATATGCCGATGCCTGCAACCTGACATCGCTTGATTTCGCCGGCGGTGTGCGCGCACCCGATGATGTACGCACCAAGCTGGCAGCCCTGCACCAACACTGCAATGCGCTCGGCCGACCGTACGATACGATCTTGCGCACACATATGACCGGCTGGCTCATCCTGGCTGAGGATGGAGACAGGCTGCAACGCAAAGTCCAGGACTATGTCCCCGAGGGCATCGAGCGACGCTTCAGCGGCCCGTGGAGGGGCTTCGCTGTGGCGAACACACTCGATGGGGCGATCTCCTACTATCAGGCTCTGGCTGACGCCGGCATCCAGTATTTCGTGATCCAAATGCCCAATGCATCTGACCTGGAAACCATACGGCTGTTCGCCGAGCAAGTTATCCCCAATCTCGAGGTGAAATAAATGCCAGACCAAGAAAATTTTAAAGTTCCCAAAAATATGCAGCCCCGCTACGAGGAGATCGTCGGGCTGACAGATGCCTTTTGCAAGAAGCATCTGAACGACGAGTATGCCACACTATGTCGCAAAATGACCGCCAAGATAAGTCGCAAGAGGCCATCCCCCTTGGAGAGAGGCCAAGCCAAGGTTTGGGCTGGGGCAATACTGTACACGATCGGACGGATTAATTTCCTCTTTGACAAAAGCCAAGAACCCCATTTGGAGGCAAGGCAGCTTTGCAATTTGATTGGGGTGAGCCAGAATTCTGCCAGCGCCAAGGCAACAGACATCATGCGCATGTTTGGCTTGATGCAGATGGATCCCGATTGGACCCTGCCCAGCCGGCTCGACGACAACCCATTAGCCTGGTTAATCACTGTGGATGGCTTCATTATCGACGCCCGCTATGCTCCGCGCATAATACAAGAAGAAGCTTATCGGCGAGGGCTGATACCTTACATCCCTGAAGACTGAGAATGGGACTAATACCCATCTTATAGTTGGCTGGGTTATTAGTATACTCACATCCTGTTTTTGAAAGGTATACTAAATTTGATCTTCTTGTATGCTCAAATAGGTTGTGATACAGTTGAGAAAGAAAAATATATTAGAAAAGAAAGAGAAATATTCGTAAACCCATGAACATTTTCATCACTGGCATCAGCGGGTTTCTCAGCATCAACCTGGTGCGTTACCTGCTGGACAAAGGCTATACAGATATCGCCGGCATCGACCTGGTGAACTTTGATTACCCTGAGCGTGATCGCATCCGCTTCCTGCAGGGTGATATCCGCCAGCGGGATGAGGTCAAATCCATCATTCAAGATGCAGATGTGGTTATCCACACTGCCGCCGCCCTGCCGCTCTACACTCCCGAGGAGATTTTCTCCACCGACGTACAAGGGACGCGTATCGTGCTGGAAGAGGCGCTCAACGCAGGTGCCAAGCGTTTCATTCACATCTCCTCCACAGCGGTGTACGGCGTTCCAATTCGCCACCCGATCTACGAGGACGACCCACTAATCGGCGTCGGACCCTACGGGGTGGCCAAGATCGAGGCGGAGCAGGTCTGCCTGGAGTTTCGCCAGCATGGTCTGTGCGTGCCGATCCTGCGACCCAAGTCTTTCGTCGGGCCGGAGCGCCTGGGCGTATTCGCTATTTTCTACGAGTGGGCCAGCCAGGGCAAGAATTTCCCCATGATCGGGATGGGTCACAACCGATACCAGCTCCTGGATGTTGAAGACCTATGCGCAGCCATTCACCAGTGCATGACGCTCGACGAGCAAGTAGCGAACGATACCTTCAACATTGGCGCCGAAGAATTTACCACCATGCGCGGGGATTACCAGGCCGTGCTGGACAAGGCCGGCTTCGGCAAGCACATCATTGGCTTCCCTGCTGGGCCAGTTGTACTGGCTTTGCGCCTGCTGGAGAAGCTCAAGCTCTCACCACTCTACCCGTGGATCTACGAGACTGCTTTCAAAGATTCGTTCGTCTCCATTGACAAGGCTAAAGAGAAGCTGGAATGGTCGCCGCGCTACTCTAACCAGGATGCCCTGGTGCGTAATTACCGCTGGTACATGGAGCATGGCGACGAATACCGTGAGGTCACCGGGATCACCCACCGCGCCCCGTGGAAGCAGAAAGCGCTGAAGCTGGTAAAGGTATTTTTCTAAGCCCCACCCACCCCTAACCCCTCCCTCCCCAATGGGAGGGAGG
>DATCYX010000149.1:0-2420 GCA_036526235.1 Anaerolineales bacterium
GTGCATTGGAGGGATCATACCGATCCATGTACCTGGACTAAGCCTGGGGAATCTCAATTTGGGTACTCCAACCCTTTCCTCCTGGGCCAAACTCTTTGCCTGTGCGAGAAAATTCGCCCGTCCAATGGCTGCTTTTTGAGAAGAGCGATAATGCTCGGTGCGCAAGATTTGGAAGCTCTCAGCCAAAATTATGTCTAAATCTTGATCCATTGGAATTCTCATGCGATCATCGCCTCTTCTTTTAGCAAGTGTCGCCGCAAGGCTTTCAACCCGCGGTGTTGGAGCGCTTTTACTGCGCCAACGGGTTTATCCAAAGCGTTAGAAATATCTGCATACTCCCAATCTTCCAGGAAGCGTAGCACGATCACCTGGCGTTGGTCTGGGGTGAGTTTCGATAACGCCAAGCGTACATCCCGTCGCATCGACTCCTCCGCGAATACATGTGGAGGCTGTTTGTGCTCGTCTATGCAACAGTCCGGATCTAGAGGGAGCGCACTTTTGTTCTGGTTACGGTAATAATCGCTAACCCAGTTATGGGCCACACGGTAAAGATAGGCGCGCAGATATTGGCGTGGCCCACCGCCGCGCTTTATGGCAAGCAGAAATCGATGGAAAGTTTCAGCAACGCATTCCTCAGCAAGCTCTGAATCGCCTAGAAGCCGCATCGTATACCGAAATATTTCCGGGCTGTAGCGGTCGTAAACCTCAGCCAGGATATGCTCATCAAAATCATGGATCTGCGCGCAGAGCTGCTCTTCAGAAATCATTATCCTTTATTTGTGACGCAAAACTAGTAAAAATGATACGGCTCACAAGGAAATTCGATTAGAATTGGCGTATTGTTTAGAGACAAGAAAATCGCCGCAAGCAAGCAGTCAACATTCGCTCGCTGGATCAGCTCGCTTTACAGCCTACTCTCCGGTCAAGGGGCCCGACAGGGTTATCTTGCCGCAGTAGACCAGGGCGTAATTTCCGCATCGAACTTTCTGGCAACAATCATCCTGGCTCGCAGCATCACCCCAACGGAGCTGGGCGTGTATGGGGTTGGCTTTATTGCCCTGAGATTGGTGCGATCCCTCCAGGAGGGGTTGGTGGTGCAACCAATGAATGTCTATGGGGCAGGGATGGATGAGCATTCATTTCGCCGCTATGCCACCAGCTCGTCTGTTCTGCAAATCTCGCTGGCGGCCTCATCATCGCTGGTGGCGGCGATCTCGGGCTGGCTGCTGACAGCGCTGGGAAACGATACTGCTGGTCCCGCACTTTTTTCGTTGTGGTTCGCATTCTTGTGGTGGCAATTACAGGAATATATCCGCCGCATGCTCTACACGCGTGGCATGGTCTTCAGCGCTGTGGTCAATACCATCTTTGCCAACGCCTTTCGCATCTTCCTGTTGCTATGGTGGGCAAAGCAAGGCAAATTGACGGGTATTCTTGGCTTGGATGCCATCGCTTGGGGATCGCTGGTAGCCCTGCTTCCCGGGCTTTGGGCAACGCGCTCATATTGGGTTAGAGACTTCCCGAACTTGAAACAGACTTGGCTCCGCAATTGGGGGTTAGGTCGTTGGCTCTTAGGCAGCAGCCTGGCGAATTGGGTAGCCGTGGAGTTCTATCCAGTCCTGACCGCTGGCATGATCAGTTTTGCAGCGGCTGGCGCGTACCGCGCCTTGCAGAATCTCGTTGCGCCTATCCACCTGCTCTTGCGAGCCACCGATACCTTCCTGACCCCACGCGCAGCCCGCCTATATGAGCTGAACGGACAAACGGCGATGCGGCGCACGCTACGCCTGATTTACCTGATATCTGGGATTCCCATATTGGGCGTCTTAGCCATTGCTATTCTCTTCCCTACGCCGTTGTTACGACTGCTCTATGGAGAAACTTATTTGGCCTATAGCAGCAGCATGGCCTTGATGGGTCTCTTCTACGCTCTGCTGTATGCCTACTACCCCCTGCAGACAGCATTCAAAGCGGCACGCCTAACCCGCCCTATCTTTCTTGCCAACCTGGGAGCCATCGCAGCCATGTTCACTATCGGCATCTGGGCTATCCTGCGCTGGGGAGTGGCTGGGACCATCGCAGGTCAGACTCTGAATGCCTTAATTGTTTCAATTATTCTTTGGGGGACGTGGATTAGGATACTACGCCGGCAGAACTGAAAATCAGGGGGATCGCGTCACTAACGTTTAACAAAGCCAAGGGTTTAGGCTGGGGGTTGGTATGGTGATGCCCAGCGGAACCATTTCCTGGGCAACCTGCCATTCCACCCGTCTTGCCAGCGGAACCAGAAGGCGATCGAAAAGGCCAGAATGATCAATTTAAGATCAAATCCAATACTTCGGTGACGGATGTACAACCTGTCGAAACGCAATTTTTGATGTGGGGTCAGGTAATAATCGCCAGCAACCTGTGCCAATCCA
>DATCYX010000150.1:0-4913 GCA_036526235.1 Anaerolineales bacterium
CTCCGGTTCTTGCCGCAGCCTCAATGATTTCACTGGCGATGGCAGTCTCATCTGGATGGACATTCGGGCAGATAAGATAGATTATATCCACATTCTGCAGGGCTTGACGCAGGATTTTCGAATCGCGCATGTCTCCGACGATCACTTCTTTTGCCCCCAGCGCTTCAACTTCCTGAATTTGCTCGGCGCGAAATACCCACGCCTTGACGACGCCTCTTTTCTCGGCAACTTTCCTTACTATCGCCTTGCCAGTTTTACCGGCTGCACCCGTGATTAATATCATCATAAGAATAAGACCTGGCAGGTAAAAAAACCTGCCAGGTCTTACCTGATTACCTTCCTTCTTTCCAGGCAACAAAGCGACCCCACATTGACTCGACTTGCATGGCTTTTTGGAGGTAGCATCCGATGTAGTATCGACCACTTGGCGCTGTGCTGATGTCCCTTCCCAGGTTCTCGGCATGGACAATCTTCTTCGGGAAGAGATTGAGATGGGTGTCCTGATAAAATTTATCCAGAGGGAACATCTCGTCCCAATCTTTGCCGAAATCGCGCTTTAACTTTCGATTGGCTTCCTCGAATGTTTTGGGGTGCCAGATGCGTTGGATGGTGTTCATAGGGTGATCCTGGCTGACAGCATCGATGCCCAGCCATTTGATCTTCTTTTTAACAACCCAGTCTGAGAAGTCTGGTGAAGGCCCGGGGTGTTTGATCATATAGCGGAACTCATCCGAATCTGGGCTGTTCCACCCGTATTTGTGCCAGCCAGTCTTCAGAATAAGGATATCTCCTTCGCGCACCTCCACCACGCTCTCGATCATCTTGGGCGTATATACGCTGGAATCGCTGACCAATCCTGAGATATCTGCGATCACGCCTGGTCCAACCCAATGCTCCAACGGAACTTCGCCAATCGTCCGTCCGGCTGGCCAGAAGTGCTTTTCACCGTCCATGTGAGTTGCCAGGTGGATGCTGGAGTTGCATATCGAGCCATTCCTGCCCATACCGAAATACTGGCCGCCAACTCGCTTGGTATAGGTTACCGTCAGTGGCACATAGTTTGCCCACTGGGGTGTCTGCACGCTGAACGAGATCGTGAGATCGAGCATTTCCGCGGATTGCATGACCTGGAAGAATTCGTCTTCGCTCATGCCCTCCGGTGGGCGCAATGCGCAGGTGCGTGCCCAGGCAGTTTCGACTTCCATGAATGGGATGGGGTGAACCATGATCCATGCGCGTTGGTTTTTCAACTCCTCAATTTGACCTACGATGGATTCTACAAATAGCAGGTGAGCTTTAGGCAATGTGATATGAGTCATCTGGTAGTACTCATCTTGTGGGAACATCTCATCCCAGGTTTTACCGTAGTCTGCTACCAGCTTGGCCTCTGCCTTCTTGAACTCATTGGCGTGCATGTATCGAATGTTGGTGTTCATCGGATGCTCAGCGCAGCCGCAATCTACGCCGATGAGCTTCAACTCCATATCCAGCGCCCACTTGAAGAAATCAGGTGAGGGTCCCGGGTGCCTGATGAGGAAGCCAAACTCCTTGGACTCCACACTTCCTTGAGCCTCAGGATTGTAGACATCGGGCCAATCCCAGGAGTATCGGTGATAACCCGTATTGATGATCAGGATATCCCCCTTCTTGACATTGGCTCTCGAGGTGATCATCTCGGGAGTGTAAAGGCTATAGTCAGACACCGCATCAGAGATATCCACGACTACGCCTGGTCCACATAAATCCTTAAGTGGAATATTGGCGATGGATCTACCCCCGGAATGAAAGGCGGTCTCTCCAACCAGGTGTGTTCCAACGGTATTGCTCCAATTCAAGATCTGTCCATTAGCTCCCGGTCCACCACCATAAGCGCCGGTTACGCGCTTGAAAAAGTGGACTTCGAGTGATTTCTCACCAGGCCAAGGCGGGGTGAAGATGCTGCAATCCTGGGTTAAGTCATATAGTTTGGCGGAATGCATGATTTGGATAAACTGATCGCGATCCATTATTTGCCTCCACTTCTTTTGTGTTCATCCAGATAAAGTAATTTTTGATTTCTATTAGCTATGGCGTCATCTAGCTTAGAACTGTTGCGACCGGAATGTACGCATTCGTCGCAAATCACAAGACGATGGTTGAGAAGCGCGGCCATAATCTCTCTGTTTGACAGAATGGATAATCAGGTCGCCTCAGGGTTAAAAACCGTAATGCTCAGCAAAGGCCATCACAGCCTGCTCAAACATTGCCATTGGGGGGCGTACTAATCCCGCTCCCACCTGGCCTACACCGGCATTTTTGTGAGCGATCCCCGTATTCACCCGTGGAGTGATACCAGTCTCCACCACCTTGCGGATATCAATTCCGGTGGGAGTCCCCCGGAAGTTCAATGTGGGGATGGTGAAGTACTTGTGTTCAGAGTAGCAGATCTCGTACATTTCCAGGGTGGCGTTCGTTGCGTCTTTCGGTGTGCCGCTGACAAAGGTAACGATAGCAGGCGCGGATGCCATGGCGAATCCACCGATCCCGGCTGTTTCTGTGATGGTGCTGTCTCCGATGTCACCGCTGGCATCTGTAGCTGTGAATCCCGGAAAATAGAGGCCTTGCGGGATGGCCACCGGAGCCGTGAACCACTGGTCTCCTAACCCGCTCACGCGGATGCCGAAATCGGTGCCGTTGCGAGCCATGACGCTGACAATCGTGCTCCCTTCGATGCCATGCGCTGCGTCTACCATGCCTTTACAGGCTGCCATTACTGGATTGAGAACGCTAAGGGCGTTATCACCTAAGAATTGTATGATTTTTGCCGCTATATCGCTATCGTTTGTTGACTTGACGATGTGTGGCGCCAGGGATTTTGTGAATAAAATCGACCCGGCTTTATTGCGGTTATGCCCTTCGTCACCCATGTGCAACGCTTCAGCCAGCAGCGCTCTCATATCAATCCCGCCGCTCAACTCGATCGCTTTACCTAGAACAGGTGCCATCACATCTTCCATCCAGCGCAAGCGATCCAGGACTTCTTCGCTGTAAGCACCATAGCGCAGCACTTTACCATACCCTTCGTTCAGGTTGGAATAGGAATTGTTGCCATGGGTTTTGTTCTCTAAGATATACACAGACATCGTTGGGGATATAATACCTGCCATAGGACCGACAGCCTGGTGATGGTGGCAAGGCTCCAGTTCAATTTTCCCGGATTCGACCAGCTCTTGTGCTTCTGCCTCGCTCTTGGCCTTGCCTTCGAAGATCAAAGCCCCTGTAATCGCGCCCTGCATTGGCCCAGAGGCGCGCTCCCACGTGATCGGCGGACCGGCATGCATCAGCAGATTATCCCGCATACCGGGGATGACGTTGATTGCTTTCCCCATCCCCACCAGCATCGGACGGGCTTCTACCATCCGTTGAAAGGTCTCAGCATTAGCTTTTTCTATGTCCATTTTCTGCCCTTTTGTTATAAGAACCATGCGATTGTGATAGAGATTTGGCTGTTGAACTCAACAATGCCAATCTCAACTACGATCTAGGAAAGCGCTTCCCGGGCTCAAATCGAGATCGAGCCGTTTTTAGAATCTCCTCGTAAATTTTTAGATTGCGATCTTCCAGGTGGTCAAAGGTTTGCAAGCTTTTGCTACCCCATGTGATATATCGAAGCGGATCGGGATCCAGCTTTGCAGCGATTATCTCTTCCGTACCGCGTGCCTGTGCTAACCGCCAGGCAATCGGATTGACAATCATGCTGTGTCCAAATCCATAATTACCGCGTGCATCAGGACCAACTAGATTGCTGGCGACCACATAAACGTGGTTGTCATAAGCTCGAGCTGCATTTGTGATGTACCAGATATCATAACTTCTCTGGAGAGCCGAGGCCCTGATGATAATCTCAGCGCCTTTTACGGCTAGCAATCGAGAAAGCTCTGGAAAGTCACCGTCGTAGCAGATGATCATACCGATGGTGCCGAGCTCGGTTTCGAACACGTCCGCCCGGTTGCCCACCTCTACCCAACCACCGCCATCTCGGCGCTCCCATGGGGCAGGGTGAGTCTTGTCATAAATGCCCACGATCTCCCCATTTGGTCCGATAAGAATGGCTGAGTTATAGACCACACCTCGCTCACCCCCCCGGCGGTATGAGGGCCACACCACGTGGGTCCCTAACTCTTTGGCGGTCATCTGGATAGCGCTGGTAATGCTACCCGGAGCCTCATCAACCAGATCCCATAATTCCTCCGGGGTGAGATCAGTCTCATACCCTGTGGTTACCGTCTCCGGAAATACAACCAACTCAGCCTTGTAATCAGTGACTGCCTTTTTAAGCCAGACGACAGCCTTGTCGATATTGGCCTGTACGTCATTCGGTTTGATAGCTATTTGGACACAGGCAGCGATAAATTCTTTCAACATGCACCTTCCTAAGACTTGCTCTTCATCCGTTCCAGTATAGACATTAATTTTTCGTTCCCACTGGCAGGGGGGCGCCAATCTACTTGGATAACCTGGGCGTTCTGGCTCTCCAGGCTTTCCGTGAATGACTCTATGCCGATATTGATCGCTGCGAGAGGGCGGTTTATTGCCGCTAAATCCACCTGAGGCAGGGGTTCTTTCCCGGCCTGACGGAGCTCTGGATTGAGACTCCGCAAGAGCTGACCGACATAACGGACAGCTTTATCGTTGCTGGTCTCAACTACTCCCCCCGCATCAATAAGCATCTGCACCTGAGCGTCTAAGTCTTGTGGGTCCTCGTCCGTGCCAGAGACAACCACGACAACCTCCAGATAGCGTCCCGCCTCCTTAACTTTGGCCTTTGCCTTCGCAATGGCAGGCGCCAGCTCGGCTGCAGGATCAGCGTGAGCGCCGAAACCTAGCACTACATCCAGCAAGATAACCGCCACCTGTGGGTCGTTAGCTTCTGC
>DATCYX010000151.1:0-9208 GCA_036526235.1 Anaerolineales bacterium
CTGGCGGAGCGACTTGAGAAGCATCGGCTGGTCACTCGTGTGAGGTATCCGGGCCTGCCCTCGCATTCGACGCATGCTATCGCCAAGCGTGTGCTTAAAGGTTTCGGCACTATGATCTCATTCGATGTACTTGGAGGTGCAGAGGTCGCCGACGCCGTATGTCGAAACGTCCGGCTCATCTGCCACGCTACCAGTCTCGGTTCAGTAGAAACAACTATGGAACGAAGAGCCGCGATCCCCGGACAGGAATACCTCCCACCCTCGCTCCTAAGACTCAGCGTGGGTATCGAGGACGTGGATGATCTCTGGTATGATCTCGACTCAGCGATACGCTCTGCCGCATCTTGAGCAGGTGTGCCCCAACCCGTTGTCGCAACGGACTCGCTCCGCTCGCTGCTGAACTCAAACACTACTTTTTCAACAGCCTGAATTTATTTTGGTAGTCATATTCAGAAATTAACCTTGACGCGGATTCTATCGGGTGATAAACTGCCCCCCAATATGCAAGAAACCAATGTTTTTAGAACACGCGCCCGTCGTACCTCCACCCCATGCCGGGAAAGGTGGGTGTCTGCGCGTGCAAAAGTGTCATAGTTTCTTCTTTTCACTGATCAAAACCCTCCTTCCCAGGAGGGTTTTTTTATCCAAAACGCGGGTTTCGGCCTAACCCGTCTCCCACGAAAATCTTAGAACGGAGGTTGTTATGATAAAACCAACTGTCAAGAAAGTGGTCCTTGCTTATTCCGGTGGCCTGGACACATCGGTGATAGTGCCCTGGCTCAAGGAAAACTACGGCTGCGAAGTGGTGTGCTTCACCGCAGATATCGGTCAGGTCGAAGAGCTGGATGGGCTGGAGGCGAAGGCGCTCGCCAGCGGAGCCAGCCAGCTTATCATCCACGACATGCGCGAGGAATTTGCATCCGAGTATATCTTCCCGGTGCTGCTCGCCGGCGCAGTATATGAGCGCAAGTACCTGCTGGGCACGTCCTTCGCCCGGCCTCTCATCGCCAAGCATCAGGTGGAGGTGGCCCATGAAGTGGGAGCAGATGCCGTAGCCCACGGCGCTACCGGCAAAGGCAACGACCAGGTGCGTTTCGAGCTCACCTACACTGCCCTTGACCCCCGTTTGAAGGTGATCGCACCCTGGCGCGAGTGGGATATCCGCTCGCGAGAGGATGCCATCGCCTACGCCAGCGCCCATAATATCCCCGTGACTGCCACGGTCAAGTCGATCTACAGCCGGGATCGCAACTTATGGCACCTCTCACACGAAGGAGGCCCCCTGGAAGATCCCTGGCGGGAGCCGGACGAAGACATGTTCCAGCTCAGCATCTCGCCGGAGAAAGCCCCGGAACAGCCCGAGTTTGTTGAGATTATGTTCGATAGCGGCACTCCGGTAGCAGTGAACGGGCAAAAGATGACCCCTGCCGCCATGGTGACCAAATTGAACAAACTGGGGGGAGCGCACGGCATCGGCCGCGCTGACCTGGTGGAAAGCCGCCTGGTGGGGATGAAATCCCATGGTGTTTATGAAACGCCCGGTGGTGCCATCCTGCTGGCAGCTCACCGCGAGCTTGAATCGCTGGTGCTGGACAGAGATACCATCCAGTACAAGGACATGGTAGCATTGAAATACGCCGAACTGGTATACAACGGCATGTGGTTCTCACCTTTGCGCGAGGCTCTGGCAGCCTTTGTGGATAGCACGCAGGGACCGGTCACCGGTGTGGTGCGCCTGAAGCTGTATAAAGGCAACATCATCCCGGCTGGACGAAAGAGTCCCTTCAGCATGTACCGAGAGGACTTTGCCACCTTTGGGCAAGAGGATGTCTACGACCAATCCGATGCAGAAGGCTTCATCCATTTGTATGGCTTACCCCTGAAAGTGCGTGCCATGAATGGATTACCCATCTCAGGACTCAATATGCCCAAACCGGATTACTCGAGATTCAAGCGAGACTAGATTTAGCCACTTATCCAATCACCATGTAATCCTGTTAAGGAAGAGAGAGAATATCATGACATTATGGGGAGGTCGTTTTCGAGGTAAGCTCGATCCTAACGCCTGGTCTCTGAACGCATCGCTACGCATTGACCAGCGCCTTGCACCCCAAGATGTACGCGGCAGCCTAGCTTGGGCAAAAGCGCTTGAAATAGCCGGCGTATTGACAATGGGCGAGAGCGCACAGATCCAACATGGCTTAGAAAGAATTGGCGAAGAGCTGCATAGCGGCGTGTTTACCTTCCTGGAGAGTGATGAGGATATCCATACCGCGGTAGAACGCCGGTTGGGTGAGTTGATCGGCCCGCTGGCGGGCAAGCTGCACACCGGTCGCAGCCGTAACGATCAAGTGGTGACCGATTTTCGTCTGTGGCTGCTGGAGAACCTGCCCGCCTTGGGGACTGCCATAGCCAACCTGCAAGCGGCGTTGCTGCAGCGCGCCGAATCCGATTTGGGCACCCTGATGCCAGGCTACACCCACCTGCAGCGCGCCCAGCCGATCCTGCTCAGCCACTGGTGGCTATCTCACTTTTGGCCGCTGGCTCGCGACCGGGAACGCCTGCAAGACCTGGCAGGACGCACCGCTGTGCTCCCCCTGGGAGCAGGGGCGCTGGCTGGAGCGCCATTCCCAGTAGACCGCATCGACTTAGCACAAGAGCTGGGCTTCGATCATCCCGCCCCTAATAGCATCGACGCTGTCTCTGACCGCGACTTCGCTGCCGAGTTTTTATTCTGCGCAGCATTGATGGGCGTGCACCTCAGCCGGATGGCGGAAGGCGTAATCCTGTTCTCCTCAGCGGAGTACGGCTTTTTCGAACTATCCGATGCGTTTGCCACCGGCTCCAGCCTGATGCCGCAGAAAAAGAACCCGGACGTGTTTGAACTGGCGCGCGGCAAGACAGGCAGCCTGATAGGCTGGCTGAGCGGACTGATGGCAACCCTGAAAGGCCTGCCATCTGCCTACGACAAGGACTTGCAGGAAGACAAAGCGCCTGTCTTCAGCGCTTACGACACCCTGATGTCTCTACTGCCGGTGATGGGAGGCGCCCTGCGCACGCTTACCATCCATCCTGAGCGCCTGCGCTCCGCCATCGATGCCGGTATGCTGGCAACCGATCTGGCAGATTACTTGGTAGCGAAAGGCATCCCCTTCCGCCAGGCCCACGAGTTGACAGGCAAAGCCGTGCAGCAGGCTGCCGCGCAAGGCAAATCTCTGGACGCACTGACGCTTGAGGAGTACCAATCGTTAAGTCCGATCTTCGAGGCTGGCGTCTTCGCCGTCTTTGATCCACAGTACAGCGTGCGCCGGCGAAATATTTATGGCGGCACCGCTCCTGAATCCGTTGCGGTACAAATACTAGAAGCGCATAACTTTCTGGAAAAACCCTAAAAAGATGTTTGCAGACAAGGCAAAGGTATATCCGCTCCAGGGCATATGCCATCCCGCAAAACGGGGACCCAGGGGAGCAGGTCCACGGAACACCTTTTTGGGCTATACTTCACATGCTATGTCGAATCGCTGCCATGTCCACCGCCTGGGTCTGATGGATTACCAGCAAGCCTGGCAACTACAAGACAGTCTAGCCGCCGAGATCGCCGAAGAGTCGCGCCCAGACTCCCTGCTATTGCTCGATCACCCGCATACCTACACGTTTGGGCGGCGCGGCAACGCGGAGAACCTGCTGTGGGATGAAATCGAGCTAGCGCGCCGCGGCGTAAGCATCCACTGGGTGGACCGGGGCGGCGATGTTACCTATCACGGCCCTGGGCAGCTGGTGGGCTACCCATTGCTAAAATTGGGGTCTGCCAAGCTGCGTGTGGATGCATCGAACAATTCTGCGCACCTGCCCCAGGCAGATTACGTCGGCTATGTGCGCAGGCTGGAGCAGGTCATCATCCTGACCCTGGCACGCCTGGGCGTATCTGCCCGGCAGGTGGAAGGCCTGACCGGGGTTTGGGTGGATACCCAAGACTCGCCCGCCAAAATCGCCGCCATTGGGGTTAAGGTAGATGCGCGCGGGGTGACCCGACATGGCTTCGCCTTGAATGTGGATCCAGACATGAGCTATTGGGAAGGGATCATTGGCTGCGGGCTGGTCGGCTACCCGGTCACCTGCATGGCGAATCTGCTCGCCGAACACCCTCCGATGGCACAGGTGATTGATGAGACCATCCTGGCGTTTGCTCAGGTATTCGGATACGAGATGATCGAGGTTTAATTCCGTTTGACACAAACCCCAAAACTCAGTACACTATGAGCATACTGAGGCCTTATGCAGTTGAGGGAAAAGATCTCTCTTATTGTGTAAATTCATCATATTGAACCGAGCAGGAGAGCCTGATCAGACTGCTTTACCGATCAACGGGCTTCAAGCCAACCTTTGCGAGGAGGAATAAATGGCTTCACAATCCTACCAATTAATCATGCGCACAGGCCCAACACCGGGAAAAGTATTCGAGCTCGACAAGAGTGAAATCTACTTAGGTCGTGACGTGAGCAACGATATCGTGGTTAACGATTCGGAGGTCTCGCGCAAGCATGCCCGCATGATCATGCAAGCCGGGGGATACATACTGGAAGACCTAGGCTCTACCAACGGCACCTTTGTCGGTGGCCAGCGGCTGATGGGCCCACACGGGTTGCGCCCAGGCGAAGTTGTCATGCTGGGCGAGAACGTTACCCTGGCCTTTGAAGTCGGCTATGACCCCGACGCAACCATGGTGGCTGCCCCAGCTCAAATGCCGGCTCGCCCGCCATCCCAGGAGCGGCAAGCCCAGGTTCCTCGCGCGCAGCAACCCGCATACACCGGTCAGATCCCGCAAGGCCCCGCTGAACCTTATTACGAAGGCGAGGTTGATGAGAAAAAAACCAATACTCGCACCCTGATCCTCGCCGGCTGCGGCGTGCTGCTCATCGCGCTGTGCGCCTGTATCGCGGCCTTGTTTTTTATCGACCAAATGAGAATGTGGTGCGAGGTGCCCTTCAAGTGGTTCAGCTTCCTCTATCCGCTGATCGGTGGGGCGCCCTGCCCATAAGAATTTCACACCATCTCCAGAACAACCATTATCCTTGCCTCTATCCTATACATCCAGGGTAGTTGGATGCATTCATTGGGCATGGGGACACCCGCCTCGTAAAGGCATTGATTAAGCATGGCATCCACCATTGACCGGGAAGCAGCCGTCGCTTTGATGATGGAGAAGTACGAAACCTGCCAAAGGCTGTTCTACTTACCGTCAGAGGCAGGCCAGCATTGCGTTTATGCCCTTCTTTGTGAAAATGGCAGCCTGTACATCGGCCAGACTTCCGACCTGATGAAACGTTTCCGAGAGCACCAGGCTGGCCGGGCGGCTGATTGGACGCGGCGGCACAAGCCACTCCGCATCGTTCACATTGAGACGGTGGATACACGCCAGGAAGCCATGCGCCTGGAATATCGTTGGAAGACAAGCTCTGGAAGAAAGCGGCTCAAACGACTGGCAAAAGCTGGCAATGAGCGCTTGATTAAGGCTGTGACGGAACTCTCGCAAGCCTTTACCCTGGCGCTACCCCACCCCAAAGCGCTGGAGATCCAAGACGAGATGGATTTCTTTCGTGCCTTATCCGCTGCCATCCAGGGGGATGAGCCGGAATAAAATTGTCTTGAAAATCGCCGGGAAATTACCAAGAGAAGTAGATGAACGAACGCCAAAAACTAGAACAAGCCATTGCTGCTTTAGAAGCACAGCGAAACGTGCTCGGAGACGCCGTGGTCGATCCTGCGGTTGCTGGCCTGCGCAAGCAATTAGCCGAGCTTGAACCTCCCTCAGATCAGCAACTCAAGCTGGCTACCCTGCTTTATACAGATATCGTCGACTCAACCCATCTCATTGAAGGATTAGATCCTGAAGACATCATCCACATCATGGATGGGGCACTAAAGTACTTGTCAACCGTCATTGATCAGCATGGTGGACATGTAACCCGCTTCATGGGTGATGGTTTCAAGGCTGTCTTTGGCACCCCCGTCGCTCGAGAAGATGATGCTGAACAAGCTGTTCGAGCCGGGTTGGGTTTGCTCAAAGCAGCTGAGGTTTATGCCGCCAAAATTGAGCAGGAATGGGGTCGTAGTGGATTTAATATCCGAGTTGGAATTAACACGGGTCCGGTAGCAATTGGGGGCCTTTCTGAGGCAGGAGATACCATCATGGGCTTGACGGTCAACGTGGCAGCCCGCTTGGAAAATGCTGCTCCTGCTGGTGGTGTCTTGATATCTCACAACACCTATCAACATATCCGTGGCGTTTTTGATGTGCAAGCCCTTGAGCCTTTACATGCCAAAGGTATAGCCGAACCAATACTGGTCTACCTGGTACAGAAGATTAAAGCTCGCGCCTTCTACCGAGAATCCCGGGGGGTTGAGGGTATTGAAACACGCATGGTCGGGCGAGATGCAGAATTGAGACATTTACAAGATGCCCTATACTCCGCTATCGAGAAACGCCAGGTGCATAGGGTCACAGTGATTGGTGAAGCTGGATTGGGCAAAACTCGCCTGTTGTACGAGTTTGAAAACTGGTTCGACTTGCTTCCGGAGGAGTTTTGGGTATTTAAGGGAAGGGCCTTCCGGTATACACAAAGTTTACCCTTTGCTTTGGCGCGCGATATTTTTTCATTGCGTTTCCAGATTCAAGACAGCGACTCTTCCGCGGTCGCCAAGCAGAAGCTAGAAGCAGGTTTCGTTGACTTTATGGGCGAGGCGGGAATCGAGAAATCCCACTTCATCGGGCAGTTACTGGGCTTCGACTTTACGGATAGTCCTTTCATCGCCGGCATCCGAGGTGATGTCAAACAAATTCGCAACCGTGCCTTCTATTACACCACCCAGTTCTTTTCTGCAGTCGCAGCGCAGGACCCAGTGATAATTCTCTTAGAAGATATCCACTGGGCGGATGATGGTTCTTTGGATCTGGTAGAGCATCTGTCCAGGAATTGGCGGGGATTTCCTTTGCTGATTGTTGGCCTGACCCAGCCATCTTTGTTTGAACAACGGTCTACCTGGGGAGAAGGGGACGACAATCACAGTCGCATTGAACTGCACCCTTTATCGAAACAAGAATGCCGCCGCTTGGTCTTGGAAATCCTGCGGAAAGTGGTTGATCTTCCACAGGTGCTGGAGAAAACAATAATCGGCACCGCCGATGGCATCCCATTCTACGTTGAAGAGTTGGTGAGGATGATGATTGAGGATGGGGTCATTATCAAAGGGGAGCAAGAATGGCGAATCCAGCCCGATAAGTTGGCCAAGTTGCGAGTTCCCCCAACGTTGATCGCCGTCTTGCAAGCAAGGCTTGATCGATTATCCCAAACCGAGCGCGAAGTTCTACAACGCGCCTCCGTAGTGGGGCGTATCTTCTGGGAGACGACCTTAGAGCAAATGTTTGAGAATAATCAGGCGGGATCGATAACCAACGTCTCGGAGCTTCACCAGATCCTGCAAATCTTGCGTAGCCGCGAGATGATCTTCCGGCATGAGCCTTCAGCCTTTGACGGAACGGTGGAATTCATCTTCGCGCACACCATGCTCCACGAGGTAACTTATGAAAGTGTATTAAAGCGCGATCGACGGGCTTACCACGCCCAGGTAGCTGCCTGGTTGGAGAAACAGGGCAGTGAGCGGGTAGATGAGCATGCTGGTTTGATCGCTGGGCATTACGCGCTGGCAGGGGTAGCAAATAAGGCAGTCAGATGGTACATCCGAGCGGCTGATCTCGCGCTAAGAATCAGCGCCTTCGGAGAAGCTCGGGCGATGTACACACAGGCCTTGGATTTGTTGTCGGGAAAAGATCAAGATCGATTGCCGATTCAACTTCATCTGGGGAAAGTGTATTACCAGTTGAGTGATTATTCCGCCGCTAGGGAAACGCTGGAAATTGCACAGAGAATCGCCCAAGATTTAGATGACCGGCCGCGCAGTGCGGATGCCTTATACTGGCTCAGCCAAGTCGCCTCTGCTGGAGGCGATTATCAACAAGCGCAATCCTACTTAGAGGAAAGCCTGCCCCTGGCGCGGGTTGCCGGTGATAGGGCTACATTAGCGCAAGTTTTGTACGGATTAGGGGATTTACAATGGCGTATGGGCAACTTTGATCAGGCGCGTCTCAACTGTGAAGAAAGCCTGGTTCTAGCCCGTCAACTGGGTGATCTAAACCTGGAATTATACGCCCTTAACCGATTGGGGACGGTGCCTCTCGTTAAAGGAGAGCTGGATAAAGCACAACCATTCTTTGAAGAGACCCTGGAGCGAGCGCGACAAGCAGGCAACCGGGACCGGGAGGCTAACGCTCTCAACAACTTGGGTGCAGTCGCCTATGAACGTGGCGACCTGGTGGCAACCCAGGCTTATTTCCAGAATGCACTTTCGCTCGTCCGTGAGATTGGGCAGCAGGAATTTGAAGCCGTATTGCTCAGCAATTTGGCAGACATATCGATCCGTTTAGACAAATTACCTGCGGCAAGGAAGTACATATGTGAAGCATTGGATATAGCCCTAGCTATTGGAGCAATTCCAGGGGTATTATTTTCAATAAAGAATATTGGCTGGTTACTAACCAAACAAGGACAAACTGAACGAGGATTAGCTCTATTGGGGATGGTCTTGTATCATCCTGCTGCATTTAGCGAAAACATAAGGGAGGTACACAATGCTCTTGAACACCTCGGGCTTGTAGCGGACGAACCAGTTGTGGCAGCAGGTCTTGAACTCGGGAAAAATCTCGCTTTGGATCTTGTCGCAGCGGAACTGCTTATGGAAATGAGGTGCGCAAAAGAATATTGATGCCCCTTCAGAACAGGAAACCGTCACATTCCCCCTAGAGATAGGGGGATTTTTGGGTAAAACCCGGAAAATCCCCCACATCATCCATGCGAGGTTAGTCGCAGGCCTAACCTGTGGTTATCCCCGCCTCCTCACAAATTCCATCCAGCAATCCCCAATAAGCATCCAAAGCCTGCTCAGCTGATTCAAGGACAATCTGGGCAGATACGCCGTTTTCCAGGCAACGTAGAAGCGCCTGGCGCTCGCCATCCCGGTGCTGGATGTCGGCTTCGGCGTGCACTTCGAAATAGGCCAGCGCATCGAGACTGTCCACACCATAACGCAAGCGCAATCCTTCGATCTTCTGCCGCGAGACTTCGGGCTGCTGGCTTTCGTAGGCATATAAGGC
>DATCYX010000152.1:0-3082 GCA_036526235.1 Anaerolineales bacterium
TACAGGGCTAGGGCTCACCATCGCGCGAGACCTGGTGATACGCTTTGGCGGCTCGATTCAGGTTGAGATGCTTCAAGGGGCGGGCAGCCGCTTCACGGTGACCTTGCCAGTGGCTGCTGCGTCATAGAGCCTCTGTATGGGGGCATGTCGAAGTGGTATTTGAGTATTAAGATCGCCTGGTGTAATCAACCCTAGAATTGAGAATTTTTTTCCCGGTTCAATTAGCAAAATGGTTAATAGATAGGTGTGCCTGTGATTACTCACCTGGTTTCTGATGTTATGCGTTTGTCGAACCAGCAAGTTGAGCTCTGCTATCACTGTCATAAGTGCGCAGCTGGCTGCCCGGTGATCGGCGCGATGGCTTATGGCCCGGATCGTATCCTGCGTATGGCAGCCTTGGATCAGTTCGAGTCGATCTTCCAGAGCAAGGATATCTGGCTGTGTGCGGGTTGCTACACCTGTGCCACACGCTGTCCAAATAGTATCGACATTGCCGCGGTGATGGACTCGCTACGCCAGCTTGCCTTGGCTGAAGGTTATCAGGCAGGTGAGCCGGATATATTTGTTTTTCATCGCCTGTTTTTAGGTGTGCTTCAGCGTCTTGGGCGCTCCCATGAGGCGATCCTACTGGGTCTCTTCAAGCTGCGCTCTCACCAGCCATTGATTAACGATTTGGGCGCGGGGTTCGGTCTCGTACTGAGGGGGAAAATCCCCGTGCTGCCACAGAATGTCAAGGCTGCGCCTCCGGTTCGTAAAATCTTCCAAGGGACTAAATAAGTGGAAAGCGCATTCTCTCCAAAGCAAGTTCAGAAAGAAAAGCGTCCGGTTTATTCTTACTATCCCGGCTGTAGTTTGCATTCGACTGGTCTGGAGTATGGCCAATCCACCCGTGAGGTCTTCCGTGCGCTGGAATTTGAGCTGGCTGAATTGGACGGCTGGAACTGTTGTGGTGCTTCGTCGGCACACGCCCTGAACCACACGCTGGCATATGCCTTGCCCGCCCGCACATTGGCCTTAGCGCAGGCGATGGGACGCGAACTCGTGACACCTTGTGCGGCTTGTTTCAATCGCCTCAAACAAGCCGATCATGCGCTCAAGAGCGAGCCCGAATTGCGCGCTGAGATCGAGTCTGTGGTGGGGTTTCAATATTCTGGGGAGGTGGCTATCAGACCGGTGCTGGCGGTGCTTTTTGAAGATGTACCTGCCAGTCGCCTTGTTGAGTTGGTGAAATTTCCCCTGAATGGATTGAAAGTGGTTCCCTACTATGGCTGCTTGCTCGTGCGCCCCCCTCAAGTGACCCGGTTCGACGACCCCGATCATCCCCAGGTCATGACAAAGTTGCTCCGCTCAATCGGAGCGGAGGTGATGGACTGGTCTCATGCCACAGATTGCTGCGGTGCTGGGCTTTCATTAGGTCGCCCGGATGTTGTTCAGGGGTTGGTGGGGCGTCTGGTTGAGCGCGCTCGTGAAGCTGGAGCTCAGGCGCTGGTGACTGCCTGTCCATTATGCCAGATGAACCTGGAGATGCGGCAAACTAGCCCGGATAAGATGCCTGCGATTTATTTTACGGAGTTGCTTGGGCTGGCGTTTGGGTTGCCTGAAGCCAAAAAATGGTGGCCTAAGCACCTGATTGATCCCCGGCCAGTTTTGCGCATGGCGGGCGTGTCTGTCTAAGGTGGAGATTGGGATTATGCTCTCTTCGGATAATGGAAATCACAATACGAAAAAACCCGTTGGGGCTGCCCTGGTGGTGGGGGCGGGCATCGCTGGAATGCAGGCTGCCCTTGATTTGGCCGAGTCAGGTATTAAGGTTTACCTGGCTGAACGCGGGCCAGCAATTGGCGGTACCATGGCGCAGCTCGATAAGACTTTCCCAACCAACGATTGTGCCATGTGCATCATGTCTCCCAAGCTGGTTGAAGTTGGACGGCATCTCAACATCGATTTAATCACCTGTGCTGAGGTTGATGGTATCAGCGGTGAGCCGGGTGACTTCGTCGTCAGCATGCGCCAGAGGCCGCGCTATGTCGACAGTTTGAAATGCACTGGCTGTGGAGATTGCGCTACGGTTTGCCCTATCAGCTTGCCTGATGCGTTCAACGGTGGGCTCTCCACTCGAAAAGCCATTTTTAAGCTTTATCCGCAAGCTATCCCTAACGCATTTTCCATTGACAAGCGTGGAACTGCCCCCTGCCGGGATGCCTGCCCGATTCACCAGCGAGCGCAAGGCTATGTTGCTTTGGTCTCGGAAGGACGCTATGCTGACGCCTACCGAACCATCCGTGAGGATAACCCCTTCCCCTCGATTTGCGGGCGAGTGTGCAATCATCGCTGTGAGGATGCCTGCAACCGCGCCCAGGCGGATGCCCCGGTAAATATTATGGCGCTTAAGCGCTTTGTGGCCGATTGGGCCTGGGAAAATATATTGGACACTCCCATCACAGGCTCCCCCTCCGTCGAAGGAGATGGAGAAACGGGCGTGTCCTTTCCTGAGGCCAGAAAGACAAGGGGCGAGGGCGAGCGCCCCTTGTCAGGCCGCAGGGTGGCGGTGGTGGGATCAGGCCCGGCAGGGTTGACCTGTGCTCAGGATTTGTCGGGAGATGGTTGCGAAGTAACCATCTTTGAGGCGCTACCTGTGCCGGGCGGTATGCTGCGCGCTGGGGTGCCTGTCTACCGCTTGCCCCCTGAGGTAATCCGCCGGGAGATCGATCAGATCATCAATAACGGCATTGATCTTCAACTCAACTATCGGATTGAAGATGTCGAATCGCTTTTAGGCGAGTTCGAGGCGGTCTTTGTCGCCATCGGTGCGCACGCCGGCGTGAAGTTGCCCATACCGGGCAACGATCTGCCTGAAGTATGGATGGCGACCGATTTTCTGCGCCAGGCCAACCTGGCTGTCAGCGGCGATCTGCAGCCGGGCGAAAGCGCAGTGCTGCACACCCAGGTACAAGACCAGCGGGTGCTCGTCCTGGGAGGCGGTAATGTGGCCATCGATGCAGCCATGACGGCAGTACGCCTGGGAGCCAAATGGGTTGGGATGACTTGCCTGGAAGGGCGCGAGCAGATGCCTGCTCACGCC
>DATCYX010000153.1:0-6952 GCA_036526235.1 Anaerolineales bacterium
GACCGCTGGACGGCTCTAGCACGGCAATCACGCAGGTGACAAACATATTTGACGGCATATCTGGATTCAGCAGATCGTTGACCCGCTCCAGGATGCTTCCAGGGCTGAAGTATTGCTCAGTGACAGCGCGCATCACGCTGCGCGTGGTCGCCATGATCAGAGCAGCCGGGACGCCCTTTCCGGTCACATCACCCACCACAATACCGAGCTGCCCGTTAGGAAAAACAATAAAATCATAGAAATCGCCGCCCACGGCGCGCGCCGGCTGCCAGAAGGCAGCGATCTCCCAGCCAGGTAGAGAAGGCAACTCTTTAGGCAGGAAGCGCTCCTGTATCTGGCGGGCAACCTGCAGCTCGTGCTCGAGCTTTTCTTTCTCAATCAATTGCTCCTGTGCGGCGTGCAGTTCTTGGAGTGCCTCAGAGAGCTGGATATTCTTCTGCTGCAGGTCGCGGATGGTGGTATTCTCTGAATTGCGCAACCGTTGGGTCAATACCTGCATGATGGGGAGTGCCAGCGATGGATTGCGATGGAGGAGGGTGTGGAAACCTGCCGGAGATAACTCGAACAACTGGACATGGGTTAGGGTCCGTGCGCTGGCAGAGCGATTTCGATCCGGCAAGAAAAGGCTAATCTCACCCAGGAATTCACCCGGACCTTCCACCGTCAGCACGGTTTCCTCCGGCGTGCCCAGCGCTTTAACAATTTCGATCTGTCCGTCTAAGATCACCATAAAGCATTGAGATAGGTCACCCTCACGAAAAAGGATCGTATCTGGACCATGCTCGCAATATTGGACGGTTTGTGCCAGGTATTCCAATTCTGCATCAGGTAGCTGAGAAAAGAGAGGCACCTGGCGGATCAAGTCTCTATTCATGGCTTGTCCTCAAGCTGGTGAGCGGTTTCCCATTCAGCGGATATTATACGGTTAGCGGGTATGTTATCCAGGAAAAGGCGCTTCAGGGCCTCATCCTGAAAAGTGCTGGCTCTGTCATTCAGCCAGTGATATGCCTGCTCTAAGACCCAGGATGCCCGCGCGTCCCTGCTGGCATGCAACACGTTATAGCAGGTCAGATAAATGCGGGCTGGCTCGTGGACATCCTGCAGAGGCTTGGTCGCCAGGTGGTCGAGGATAATCTCCACACAGTTTCGTGCCTGTTCCAGGGCGTCGTTCGCCATACCTGCTGAAATGCCCGAATTCACCTGCCATTTCTCAAGCCAGGCACGTCCCAGTCCGGCAACCGCTTCGAGATGTGGACTGGTCTGCCTCTCTTTGTCGGGCAGATCGAGTGCCTGCTGATAAGCCTGGATGGCTTCTTCCGTGCGGTACAGCGCGAGCAAGGCGTGACCGAGAAAGAGAAGGGCATTGAATTGTTCACGCCAAGCTCCCACGTCGCGCGCAAGTTCGAGGGCGCGGGTCGCATATTCCTGCGCCACTTCCTGGTTTCCTAGGCGATTTTGAAGCAAGGCCATGTAACTGAGGGCTTCGCTCTCGCCTTGTACATCATTCACCTGTTCACGGAAGAGGTTCAACGAGTTCTCCAGGTAATCTTGCGCAGCGGCATAATCCCCTTGATAGGTGGCAATCAGCCCCAAAACTGCCAAGGCTGTGGTCTGTCCCTCCAGGTCAAGAATTTCCTGGGACATGCTTAAAGCCTCTCCCATGTATCGGCGGGCAGCCACAGGATCGCCCTCACTATAAGCGACCAAGCCCAAATTGTTCATGGCAATTTCCTCGCCGCGTCGGTCGCCGATTTCGCGCTTGATGTTCAGGCTTTGCTCCAGGTATTGGCGCGCCTGCAAGTAGTCGCCTAAATCATAAACCAACATGCTCAAGCTATTCAGCGTTGCGCTCTCCCCGCGCAAATCCCCCAGCTCGCGTTTTATCGCCAGCGATTGCTCATAGTATAAGCGCGCTTCGGTGTAATTACTTAGCACTGCGTTGACAATACCGAGGTTACGCAGTATATCCGCTTCCAGATTGGGTATGCTTACCCTGCGAGCGATCTCGAGGGCTTTTTCGAGAGGGTGGCGGGCTTCGACATATTTACCCTGTCGCCAAAGTGCGGACCCCCACAGGAGGTAGCAAGACGCCATACTCTCGTCTAGGCTAGCAATCTGAGCGTGCTTTAAAGCTCGGCGAGCATACTCGATGGAGGCGACATTATCTGATGTCGCCTCGCTCAAACGAGAGCGGCGCAGCAGGACCTGGACGCGGCGGGTATCTGTTTCTTTACCTGGGGTCATTTCATCGACCAGGCGAGTCAGGCTTTCCAGATCTTCATGCTGCAACTGGCGCTCGCCCAATAATTCGAAGACCTTCTCGCGTGCCAGAATTGCGGGGAAACGATCCTCTGGACTGCCATCCGCCAATAACTCAAGGCAGCGATTAAAATAACGGATCGCTTCGCGATTGGCGAAATGCTCAGCAGCCTGCAAACCTGCCTGGTAATACCATTTCGCAGCTGGCTGTGCTTCGTTGGCGCGGTCATAGTGGTCAGCGATCAGGAGAGAGAACTCATCAGCACGCCCGCTGCGCTGGGTGACCGCCTCCAACCAGCGGGCGGCGTGCGCATGGTATAGGCTACGTTGGCGTTTAAGCACACTTTCATACGCCACATCACGGAATAGGGCATGCCTGAAAAGGTATTCACGCGTCTTTTCAAAGACTGATTCTTTACGCTGATCAACCATCTCGCGAGAGCGCAATCGGTCGAGTAATCCAGCCGTTGGCGCACTTATTGGCATATCCTCAGATCGCTCATTCTCTGCCAGATATTCTACGGCAGCGTCCCAAAAGACGCGACCAATTACTGAAGCACGGTGCAAAACTAATCGCTCGCCTACCGGCAGACTGTCCAGTCGAGCTTGAAGAATGCCCGTCAGTGTGGGAGGGATATGAATAGATGTGAGCTGTGCCAGATCTATCTGCCATTCCTCATCAGCCTTCACAATGACTTGGTCCTCAATGAGCATTTTGATGAATTCTTCGATGTAAAGCGGGTTACCGTCTGTGCTGGCAATGACCAGCTCGCGAAGCTCAGCAGGTACCCGGGGGATTTTTTGCAGGATTTCATCCACCAACTCGATGCACGTTACGCGGTCCAATGATTGCAGGTCAATACGAACATTGAGCGGCTGGATTTCATCCCAACCAGGTAGGCGCGTAAAAAAATCCGGGCGCGCAGCACACAGAACCAAAACGCCATGCGAGGAGTCGGACTGGGGGAGAATACTAGTCATCCGTGAGAAGACATCCAGGGAGTTGTCATCTGCCCATTGCAGGTCTTCGAGCACAATGACGATCGGACGGTAAACCGCCAGGGTCCTGTAATAATCGGCCAGGTAAACCATCGCCCGGTCACGAAGATAACGAGCATCATGTTTATCTACTCGCAAATATGGGCTGTCCAGAAAGTCGAATCCAACGAGATGCCCAATGAAGTGGGCGCGCTTCTGAATCTCTTGAATGCTAAGTTGCTTGGCTGGGTGGTCTCCTCCTTGCTCTAATTTGGGGAGTGTTTCGTAAGCCCAGTAGATGCCGCGCTCCATTTTCTCCTGCACAACCTGAGGCGGGTCGCTGTCTTGGATCTGGAAGCGAAAGGAGAATAAATCGCGCAGCAAAGAAAAGACGGCATTTTGCATTGCCGGGCCGGCGCGGCCTTTGAAAAAGGTGAAATTTTCAGGTAGCAGCTCAAGCCAGTTGATGAACTCGTAGATCAAACGCGATTTTCCCACACCCGCTTCACCCACCAGCGTGACAATACGATTTTGACCCTGTCTGACCATCTGGTCTAATGCATCACTGAGTAGCTGGAACTCGGCTTCACGACCGACCATGCGCGTCTCGATGCCTTCCACGCCCCGTGTTTCCAGGCGGAAGGGACGACTCTTTGCCTCTAGGATCACATAGGCCTGAATAGACTCGCTCTTGCCTTTTATGCGAATTGGTTCGATAACCTGCACGTTGAAGTTCCCACGCACGTGCCGGTACGTGCTGTGGGAGATCAAGATACCATCTGCCGGAGCCACCGATTGCAGACGGCTAGCGAGGTTAACAGCATCGCCGACCACCACAAAGTCCATTCCCTTGCGCTCACTGAGCAGGCTGACCACCACCGGACCAGTGTGGATACCGATCCGCATGCGCAGCCGCATCTCCCAGCGCGCCTGCACCTCCTGGTTCAACTCACTCAACGCCTGGCGAATGTTTAGGGCAGCGCGCACGGCATTCTCAGGATCGTCTTCGCGCGCTTCAACCAAGCCAAAGACCGCCATCACCGCATCACCAATGAACTTTTCGATGTTTCCCCCATACATTTCGATCGCTTCGGTACAGCGCGTGAAATATGCGTTGACGATCTCGCGCACATCCTCCGGGTCGAGTTGCTCGGACATGGCGGTGAAGTCGACCAGGTCGGCGAAGAGAATAGTGACCGTTTTACGCTGCTCGGCAAGGGGAGGTGACCGCAGAATAGCTAGACGCTGGCGCATTGAAGCCAGCGCAGCATCAACCACAGAATCCCCCAGTAAAGAGCGCTGAGCTTCTAGAGCTGCTATGGCATGTTCTAATTGCTCTTGCTCATTCATTTGATAGTATATAGATCAATTATATATGAGATCAGCCTTCCTGGGTCAGTAAATAGCCGGGCTGATCACGATATAATCACGGTTCGAATATCATCACCAAATTTTTCGAGATTATCCAAAGCACGGTTGATGTGGTCAGCTTCCAGCGGGACCGTGCGTGTGATAACCCCCGATAGATCCAATTTTCCCTGGCGGGCAAACTCGATGATAGTGGGCAGCTCGGAGAGCAAGTGGTCATTGGTGCCAATGACCTCGGTTTCCTTCCCAAGCAGCTCCCAATAGGTATCGATCTCCAACGGCTTATCACTGATCCCGGCTATTACCGCCCGGCCCATGAATGCCAGCGAGCGCACTGCCTGCTTCATCGTCTGCGAAAGTCCGATGAGCTCCAGGGCGACATCCACACCTTTGTTGTGGGTAAGCCGGCGGATCTCAGCAACCGGATCGTTCAACGTGGCATTGATCGGTATCGCCCCATATCTTTCCACCAGTTTAAGTTTTTCTGGATTAATATCAACCGCAAAGACTTCCAGCGCGCCGAAGAGGGATGCTAGCTGGACTGCCGATATGCCTAAACCACCAATGCCAAAAACAGCTACGGTCTCGCCCGCTTTGAGTCTCGACTTGCGCAGCGCATGAAATGATGTTGCCGACGAGCACATCATAATTGCGCCTTGCTCAAACGAGATTTCATCCGGCAGATGGACGGCATTGCGCTCAGGAACAGCAATGTATTCGGCGTAACCACCATCCGAATAATGCCCCAACATGGAGCCTTGCGTGCAAAACTGCTCGCTACCAATACGGCAATAGGAGCACTCGCCGCAACTCAACAGGTAATGCAAGCAAACACGGTCTCCCACTTTCACGGATGTGACACGTTTGCCAACCTCTTCCACGATACCGGCTATCTCGTGACCCAGAGTCATGGGCAGAGGCCGCACAGGCGATTTTCCAGCTCGATAATGTGCATCCGAGTGGCAAATTCCTGCCGCGCGTATGCGTACCAGGATATCGCCTTCGCCAAGCGCAGGTATGGGTATGTCAAACATCTGCAAAGGGAGATTTACATCGACCATGCGGACTGCTTTCATAGTTTATCGTAATCCTTTCTAGGGAATTATTGCCTGCCCATAATAGAAATGGACAGGGAAATAAACAGCACTAACAAATCAATCTGAGATCTGGTATTCATCGAATACCCCCCACTGTTCGGTTTTATCAAATTTATCCTCGCGTGCATGAAAATGCACCATGATTGGCGCTTGGGATAATTGGGGATGTGCTTCAACCAATTTTTGATCGCCGTACCTGAATGCCTCCAAGACCATTGGCAAGTGGTACCTGAAGATCGAATCCCGGTAACCGGATGACCCGAACACCAATCCTCCACTGACATGGCAGTGGACGTGCAGGGTTAGCTGTTCTTCCTGCCGCCATTCAGCCAGCACCTCATCCCGCATGAATCGCGTATACAAACCTGATATTTGAGGCAGGTTGTAACGCAGGCCAATTGTGAGGAACAAATCCCCTGTCGTGTCCGAGTGAGTCAATGTGTACGCCCTGGGAGCAAGCGGTCCATCGTCTCGGACGTCGTCGATATAAGTGACGTGCAGTTTCTCTGGCATGAGATGTTCCGTCATGACTAACCTGTGAATTGAACCAAATTGTATGCTAGAAACGCAAAGACATACAAGTCAGCCCGCCATCCATCTTGTGCGCCTCGCTAACATCCAGCTCGATGATCGGCAGGTCGAGAGCCACCAGCCGCTTCCTGGTTTCGGGAAAACCCGCTGGCGTGATCAGATGATCGTTGGCCCACAGAGTGTTGGCAGCATAGGCCTCTATCTGGGGCACAACAATTGTATGATACCCCTGAAATTCCCCCCTCTCGGCAAAATCCTCGCATACCAGCAAGGTGTTTTTGCCCGCATAATTCACACTGGATTTCAGATGCAGTCCTGCCTGGATATGTACCAGTGTGAAAGTATTGCCATAGCGCTCTAGGACATTCCCCAGTTGTGTTGCTCCCTCTAAATTCGTGCGTTCCGAGATACCAATGAAAAAATGCGTTCCAACCATGAGCACATCCCCGCCTTCCACCGTGCCAGGCGGCTGGATGCGCACTATCGGGCGGAAGCGCGCTAATACGGATTCCAGAGTATCTTCTTCGCCCTTCCGCGCTGGCGCCCCCGGATTGGTGATGACCGCCACATCCGGTGTGACAACAGCCACATCTTCAACAAAGTAGGCATCCGGGTAGTTTGGTTCGGCATCTAGCACGATCACCTGCAACCCCAGGGACTCAAGCGCTTGAATATATGCCTGGTGTTGATCGACCATGCGGGCATAATCAGGAGTTCCT
>DATCYX010000154.1:0-20512 GCA_036526235.1 Anaerolineales bacterium
GGACTACGATATCCAGTTCATCGGGGGTTTTAAGAACGTACTTTTCGGCGGTGAAGGGTTGTTCCTAGCCAAGCTGACCGGCCCCGGCAAGGTCTACCTGCAAAGCCTGCCGCTATCTCGCCTGGCCGACCGCATCAATGCAGCTGCTCGCGGCCGTCAGGTTGATGAGCGCAAGGGTGTTGCGGGAATGGGCGGAGACATCCTGGGCAATATCCTCAGCGGGAACTCGTAGAATCGCATTATTCGTTTCGAAGCCCATCCATAGGGTAATTGCATCGTATCCAATCACCCCCAGGCTTCATGATGGAGCTTGGGGGCGATTGGCTTCGTTTCACGCAATGCCAACCAAGAATTGCTTGACGAGATCAATTTATTGGGTATACTGAGGGGCAGTTATTAAGCATAGCTGCGCATCTATCGTAAGCGCGTATTTCGCTCAGAGGGGAAGAACGCAGGGAGCTGGCAAGAAACTACACGCTTCCCATGCCATGACGGCGGCATGACATCCCCATCTAGTTTGTATGTATTACCTGCCCTATCAATGAGGCTAGCATCTATGAGCAACAGGTTTTATCGCTTTTTGTGTTTAACCATCTGTGTGGGCTTGATTGCACACCCTGGTCAGGCAGCGAGCGCTCCCAAGGCGAGCAACGCCTCAGCCATAGCATGGGAGGCGGGATTGGACAAGATGAGCTCAGTCAGCGCCGGCCTTGATCACACCTGTGGGATCAAGCTGGATGGTACGGTAGCCTGCTGGGGTTCGAATAGCGACGGCAAAACCGACCCGCCCGCAGAAGTTTTCAGCCTAATCAGCCCAGGCGATGACCACAAAATCAGCGCGAGCACTTTCCATAATTGCGGGATCAAGCAGGACGGCACTGTCGAATGCTGGGGGAATGACGACGACGGCCAGTCCTCACCTCCCGTAGGCACTTTCAAACAGATCAGCGCAGGTGGGAGCCATACCTGCGGAGTCAAGGCGGATGATACAGTGGCTTGTTGGGGGTTGGATTTAGACGGCCAGACATCGCCACCTGAAGGAGAAAACTTTAAGCAGGTAAGCGCCGGCCTCCAACATGCCTGTGGTGTTAAGCTGGACGAAACGTTAGCCTGCTGGGGCAATCCCTTCCTCCCTGAAATCTACGACACTCCTGACGGAACCTTCAAACAAATTAGTGCAGGTGGCTACCATAACTGCGCGGTGAAAAAGAGCGACAATACGCTGGCTTGCTGGGGAGCTGGCACTGAGAATACTGGCATCGACCCGGATTACGGCCAGGCTATGCCACCAGGAGATGCCTTCACCCAGGTCAGCGCCGGTGGCTACCATACCTGCGGGATCAGGACGAACGGGACAGTAGCCTGCTGGGGGTATAACTACTACAACCAAGCCACCCCGCCCGCAGGTGTCTTCACCCAGGTCAGTGCAGGCGACTTCCACACCTGCGGAATCAGGCAGGACGGGACGGTTACTTGTTGGGGAGATAATTCTTCTGGTCAAGCCCCCAGAGGGGTCACTCCGCTATTCCTGCCTCTGGTGAGCAGGTAAGATTTCATTTTTTCGCGGCCTGCCACAGGGCTTCCATCTCGTCCAGGCTCAGGTCAGTGATCGAGCGGTTTTGGGCTCGTGCCGCGGCTTCAATTTGGGCAAAACGACTGCGGAAGCGCGCGTTAGCCTCGCGCAGGGCGCTCTCAGCATCTACATCAACCCAGCGAGCCAGGTTGACCACCGCAAAGAGCAGGTCGCCAATCTCAGCCGCCCGGTCATTAGCCGTACGGGCAGCATTGACTTCCCTGAGCTCCTCGTGCACTTTGTCAATCACCCCCTGGATATTTGGCCAATCGAAACCAACCCGACCGGCTCGCTTCTGGTATTCCTGTGCCTGCACCAGCGCGGGAAGCGCCTTTGCAACGCCATCCAGCAAGCCAGCCTCAGCTTTGCCATTGGCATTGCGCTCAGCTTCCTTTAGGCGCTCCCAGTTCTCTAACACTCCCTGTACATCTTTCAAAGCCAGGTTGCCAAAGACATGCGGGTGGCGGCGCACGATCTTTGTGTGAATACTTTCTAGCACGTCCGACATGGTGAACTCGCCGAATTCGCTGGCAATTTGGGTATGCAGCACAATCTGCAGCAGCAGGTCGCCGAACTCCTCGCGCATAGCCTGTGGATCGCCTGCATCCAGCGCAGCCAGTAACTCGTAACTTTCCTCGATCAGGTGAGAGCGGAGCGTTTGGTGGGTCTGCTCCTTGTCCCAAGGGCAGCCATCCGGCGCGCGCAGGTGGGCGATCACCTCCTGAAAAGCCTCAAAGGAGGTCGCGGCACCTAATGGGGGAACATACAAGGCAGTGAGCAGCCCAGTGTGCTCGCTACGGTCAATTTCGAATAGCGGGATTGCTTCCACCAATTCATCGGGCGTGCCTGCCGCATGTACCAGCTTGACCGGATGCTCGTCAGGGTACAGGCTCATCAAAGTGAGCTTGACGTCCGAAGCAACCGCCCGCGAGTGTATTTGGGCGACGATTGCCGGGGAGCTTGGCGGGAAGGATGGAACATGGGCAGATGCCAGCTCCAGGGCGTCAATGAGAGCCAGGTGGGGAAAGGGGTCTAATTCAAGAGCTGTCAGGCATGGCTCCAGAAAGCTAATCCCCTCCAATACGCGCACCGGGATGCCATCCAAGCGAGCGCGGCGGGCAATCTCCGGACAGGTGGCTTCGGCCACAAAAGGATGCCCCGGGACGGCATATATCACACCATCTGGCGACTTCCCCAGCTCTAAGATGCGAGCAATGATCTGCGTGTAAACATCTTCGAAATTTTCTGCACGCTCATACAGATCATCGAATGATAGTACCCTCAGGCTGGGAGGGAAACCTGCCACCACGGGATGCTGGCTGGTGCGCAGGTGAATTACCTGGATGTTATTGAGAAGCTCCCATGCCTGCCGGGTGAGCAAGGCCGGATCGCCTGGGCCAAGCCCAAGAAGAATAATTCCACCATGTGATGAGTTGTCCATAGCCACTATTTTAAAAGACTTTTGGGGTAATGGGCAGATCTCGCCTGCGCATTACCCCAATAACATTCTTAAGCCGTGAAATTGTACGAATTACCGCTTGGTGTAGGTGGGAGCCTTGCGAGCCCGCTTCAGACCGGGCTTCTTGCGCTCCTTGACACGCGCGTCACGGGTCAGGTATCCGCCTCGACGGAGCGTCGAGCGCATATCAGGGTTCATCAAGAGAATGGCGCGCGCCACGCCCAATTGGACAGCGTCTGTTTGCCCTGTGACACCCCCGCCATCAACCACAACGGATATATCCAGCTGGTTAGGGTTTTCTCCAGCCGCTTTTAGGGGAGCGACAATTTGTTCCAAATCACCCAAGCGGGTGAAGTAAGCCTCGGCTGGCTTCTCATTGACCGTGAAATTTCCCGATCCTGACATGATGCGCACGCGCGCGGTAGCTTGCTTGCGGCGACCAATGCCTTCATAAAATTGCGTCGACATGCTTCTTGCTCCTTAAGACAATGACTTGGGTGTCTGGGCAGCATGTGGATGTTCGGGCCCAGCATAAATTTTCAAATTTTTCAACAACCGCCTGCCGACTTTATTGTGCGGCAGCATACCCCATACAGCGCTTTTGATCACTCGATCCGGATGCTTAGCGAGCTGATCCTGCAGGCTGATGGTCTTCAGCCCACCGGGGTAATTGGAATGGCGATAATATTTTTTCTCAACCAACTTCTTGCCGGTTACGCGGATGCGCTCCGCATTAATAACGACGACGTAATCTCCCATCTCCACGCCCGGAGTGAAGTTCGGCTTATGCTTACCCAGCAAAAGAGTAGCAATATGTGTCGCCAGACGTCCCAGGTTTTGATCATTTGCGTCAACCAGGATCCAATCTTGGCTGATTTCACCAGCTTTTGGATAATAAGTTTTTTCCACGTTCAAATTCTCCGCTATCTTCCAGTCATTTAGCCTGACAATTTCTGATCTATTTCATCAATGACCGCGTGATGCAGTTAGATTGATAACTTAACTGCATATTTCCTAAATGAGTATCCTCGCTTCATCGGATGGGTAGACCACCTTTAGCAGGGTTAGCCCATGGGCTGGCGCCAAGCCTTGAACCGCTGAGTCTGGGGGTAACTCCAGCGCTTGCCTTAACGCTTCAAGCTCACGCCTTCCCTGCCCGATCTCCACCTGGAAGCTGACCAATCTCCGCACCATCCGATAAAGAAATGCATCAGCAGTGATCAAAAAAATCAGCTCGTGGTCATACCGCGTCCATTGTGCCTGAAAGACCGTCCGCTGTGTGCTTCCTGAAGGGCGAGGCGGGGAACCAAATGCGGCAAAATCCTGCCTTCCGACCAAGAGACTCGCAGCCTGTTGGAGCAAGTCGAGATCCAGGGCAGGCCACACCCGCCAGGCGTATCGATCCAGCAACGGGTCACGATTTTCCCAGCAATAGATCCGGTAGCGATAAGTGCGGGCAAGCGCATCGTAGCGAGGATGGAAATCCACCTCAACTTGCATTACAGACCGAGCAGCCACATCGTCTGGCAATTGCGCATTCAGTGCAGCACCCAACTCGTCAGGGGAATGCTTCCAATCCAGATCAAAAGCAATCACCTGCCCGGAGGCATGCACACCAGTGTCTGTGCGCCCAGCTGCAAGAATGGCCCGACCACTCCAGCCTAATTCCCGCAATGTCGCCTCAATCACACCTTGCACAGTATGTGCCTTGGCTTGGCGTTGAAAGCCATGGTACTGGGTGCCATCATAGGCGAGGATAACTTGGTAACGTGCCATTTTCAGTTGTCGGTGATCAAATGTCGCTTAGTCGAGGACGATAAATACGGTGTAGCAATCATCGATCTCTGACAACTGGCGATTGACTAGAACTCATCTAAACATTTCTGGGTGGGGTAGAGACACCCCTCGCTTTTTTAGATAAATTCTAATCTTCGATAAGCTCCAAAATCACCATATCAGCAGCGTCGCCTAAACGCGGGCCTAGGCTCAGAATGCGCGTATAGCCACCCGGGCGAGATTCAAAACGCGGGGCAATTTCATCGAACAGCTTCTTGACTGCCACGGGATCGCCCAAGCGGGCAGCCGCCAAGCGGCGGGCGTGCACTGCTTTCTCCTCACCAGCCTGGTTGCCGCGCTTAGCAAGCGTAATCAATCGCTCTGCCTGGCCTCGCACCGCGCGAGCCTTCGCGCGGGTTGTGCGAATGCGCTCGTGCTCAAATAATTGCTTGATTAAAATTCGCCGCAGAGCGGTGCGCTCATCCTTTCCGCGGCTCAATCTATATCCTACGATTTTGTGTCGCATACCGTCACTCCGCTTCGCTCTCTTCGTCGTCTTTGAGGTAGCCCTTCTCCTGCATCCTCTGGCGTAACTCGTCCAGACTTTTCTCGCCGAAATTACGGATGGACATCACCGCCTCATCACCCTTTTCAAGCAGCTCGATCACCTCACCGATGGTGGTGATGCCCGTGCGCTTGAGTGAGTTGAAAACCCGCACCGACAGGTCCAGGTTTTCGATGGGCGTCTCGATGATCTCGCTGGTCAGCCTGCCTGCCTCTTCTTGGGCTTCTGCGAGCGAGGCAAGCGATTCTTCGCTGACACCCGCCAGATGGCGAAGATGATCAATGAGCGTTTTGGCGCCGGTGCTGAGTGATTCCTCTGGTCCGATGGTCCCATCCGTCCAGATCTCCATGACCAGGCTGTCATAGTTTGTGCTCTGACCCACGCGCGCCAAGCCAACATCCCAGTTGACCCGACGCACAGGGCTATAGATGGCATCTACGGGTAGTTCGCCAATCGGCAAGCGCCCAGTACGATCATCTGCGGGTGAGTAACCCCTTCCCCGTTCAACAGTCATCTCAATTTCTAAATTGGCGTTGTTATCATCCACCGTGAAGAGGTACAGATCAGGATTAATGATCTCCACTTCAGGCGGCGTGATGATATCAGCCGCGGTGACCACTCCTGCACCTCGTACCTCTAGGTGCATGCGAGCGGATTCCACGTCACTCAATTTCATGCGCAATTGCTTGATCTGCAACATTATCCGGATCACATCTTCACGGACACCAGGTACATCGCTAAATTCGTGTTGCACATCCGCAAAGCGAATTGAGGTGACCGCCGCGCCATCGAGCGAGGAGAGCAGAACCCGGCGGAGGGCGTTGCCTAACGTGACACCATAGCCGCGCTCCAGCGGGCTGATAATGAACTTGCCGTAGTTGCGCGCCTCCGCTTTCCGCTCAATTTTCGGCGTTACCATATTACTTAAACCTATCACGGTTCACCTCGAAATTGATTGAAGACAGGCAGGTTACAAGCTAAAGATATACCAGGACAAGCTATGGCGTAATCAATAACTTTCAACCTTCCAGCTTGCAATCCATTATCTAGAATAGTACTCAACGATGAGTTGCTCGTGCAAATTCCCATCGATCTCAGCCCGCTCCGGCAGGCGCAATACCTTGCCCGATAGAGCCTTAAGGTCTCTTTCCAGCCAGGCGGGGATATTTTTCGTCTCGGCCACGGCTGCTAAGTCCTTGAAGTATGGTCGGGTGCGAGAGTTGCCTTCACGCACAGAGATCTCGTCGCCGGGAGAGAGCAACATCGAAGGGATGTCTGTGCGCCGTCCATTGACGGCGAAGTGCCCGTGTGTCACCAAGAGGCGCGCCTGAGCACGGCTATCGGCGAAGCCCAGACGGAATACCACATTGTCGAAGCGTGACTCGAGGATCTGCAACAAGTTTAGACCTGTCAACCCACGACGACTTAGAGAGGTCTCATAGTAACGACGGAACTGTCGCTCCAACACGCCATACACGCGGCGAGCTTTCTGCTTGGCGCGCAACTGGCGATTAAAGTCTGACTCGCGCCTACGGCGGAACTGAGCGCCTTTGCCATGCTGACCGGGGGGGTATCCCCGTCGCTCAAAAGCGCATTTCGGTGTGAAACAGCGCTCCCCTTTCAGGAACAGCTTTTCACCTTCTCGCCGGCACAACTTACAAACTGGCCCACGATACTTTGCCATACGTTTCTTACCTTATCCTTCCTGAATAATATTAAACACGCCGCTTCTTTGGTGGTCGGCAGCCATTATGAGGTACTGGCGTGACGTCAGAAATCGATGTCACTTTCAGACCCAGCGTCTGGATGGCGCGCACCGCCGATTCGCGACCTGGCCCAGGACCTTTGACAAAGACCTGTACTTCTTGCAAACCCAATGCCATGGCTGCCTTAAGAGCTTGTTCAGCCGCCAGGCGGGCTGCGAAGGGTGTGCTTTTTCGTGAACCTTTAAAACCTGCAGATCCTGCGCTACCCCAAGCCACTGTATTGCCGGACGGGTCGGTTACCGTTATGATCGTATTATTGAAGGTAGCCAGAATATGAATCTGCCCCGATGATAGGGTTCGTTTGATTTTCTTTGTGCCTTTGCGGCGAGCTGTACGAACACTTTGAGCCATAGAACCTCACAATTTCCAGATGATTATTTCTTCTTTGCTCCACGTCGCCGTCCGCGCCCGGCAACTGTTTTCTTTGGACCTTTGCGGGTGCGGGCGTTGGTGCGCGTCCTTTGCCCACGGACCGGCAAATTGCGACGATGGCGAAGCCCGCGGTAGCTGCCAATCTCAATCAAGCGCTTGATATTGAGCTGGACTTCGCGTCGCAGGTCACCCTCTAGCTTATAGTTCTGAGAGATGAATTCGCGCAACAGGGTGACATCAGCATCGGTGAGATCTTTAATGCGAATATCAGGGTTTACACCGGTTGCCTTCAAGATCTGCTGCGCGCGGGGCAGGCCAATACCATAAATATAGGTCAGACCCACTTCAACCCGCTTGTTACGAGGTAAGTCAACGCCTTCTATACGAGCCATATCTGATTATCCCTGTCGCTGTTTATGTTTCGAATTCTCACAAATGACGTATAAAACGCCTTTGCGTTTGACAATTTTGCACTTCGAACAGCGCTTTTTAATAGATGCGGATACTTTCATTTCATTTCTCCTTCTTATTAAAACTCAGAAAGAGTTCCATTCTCCTGATAGCCGAAGTTTTCATTATACCGTAATCACTTTCTCTCGTCCAGTTTTCTCCCAAGAATGCTATTATTCACAGCGGGTGTGCCCAACTCAAGGGATTGTCAACACAAGCGGTCCATTCTGGGTAACCGCCACGCTGTGCTCGAAATGAGCAGTCAGCGAACCATCGGCAGACGCCACTGTCCATTGGTCGGGTAAGACACGCGTGTGGGTCGTACCCACCAATACCATTGGCTCCAAGGCAATGACCATACCCGGTCGGAAGACCGTGCCCCTGCCGGAAACACCGTAATTGGGCACCTGCGGACCTTCCCACATCGCCCGTCCTACACCATGACCGGTATATTCCCGGGTTAAGTGAAATCCCTGGCCCTCTACATACTCCTGTATGGCAGCTCCTACATCACCAACGCGCTTACCCGGGCGCAACTGGTCAATACCAATGTGCAGAGATTTCTCGGTCACCTCCATCAGCTGCTGGGCAACCTGAGAGACTTCGCCCACACCCATGGTAAAAGCCGAGTCACCTACGTATCCCTCGAAGATCGTGCCGCAATCCACTGAGATGATATCGCCTTCTTGCAGCTTTCGCTTCCCCGGTATGCCGTGAACCATCTCTTCGTTAACGCTAATGGTCGTCGTAGCCGGGTATGGATACGCTCCAGGAACTCCCAGGAAAGCTGGTTTGGCGCCATGCTTTCGAATGACATCTGCAGCGATCTGATCCAACTCGGCAGTCGTCACCCCGGGTCGTATCGCCTGGCGCACAGCATCCAAAGCCAAGGCGTTAATCCGTCCAGCCTCGCGCATGATGGTGATTTCCTGTTGGCTCTTGATGAAGATGCCGCGTTGACTGATCATGTCTATTTGCCTGCAGGGAGAGCAGCCAATAAATCCATCGATACCTTCTCGATAGGTTGGCTTCCGTCCACTTCCAATAGTAAGCCCTGTTGGCGATAGTATTCGATCAGGGGCATCGTTTGTTTAAGGTACACATGGATACGGTTGATCACCGTTTCCTCTTTATCATCCTCTCGCTGGTAGAGCTGCGAACCGTCGAAATCACAACGGCCTGCTTCCCGCGGGGGGTTGAACTTCTCGTGAAAGACGTGCCCATTTGCCCGGCAAGTCCAGCGTCCGGTCAGGCGCTCGATCAGCACGGGCTCCGGAACACTGATATAAGGCACCACATCTACCTGACTTTGAAAATCGTCCAGCATTCTCGCCAGGGCTTCGGCTTGCGCCGGCGTGCGTGGAAATCCATCCAGCAGCGCGCCCGATGAACAATCTGGACGCGAGAGTCGCTCGCGCACCATGGAGATGGTCACATCATCTGGCACCAGCTCACCCCGGTCGATATAGCCCTTGGCTAGCTTGCCTAACTCGGTCTGCCCCTTTAGGTTCTCGCGGAACAGATCTCCAGACGAGATATGCGGCAACCCCAGTTCATTGGAGATGATTTGCGCCTGGGTTCCCTTACCTGCACCCGGAGGGCCGAGTAAAACAATGTACTTTGGCATGTGTCACTCCGCTTAACGGATCAACTGCGTATCATCGTAACCGTGAAGCTTGAGCTCTGCCTCAATATTAAAGAACGTATCGCGCACGACACCCACCACAATCAGCAATCCTGCTGATGAGACCAACAGGATGCCCGATTGACCGCCCAGACTGACCCCGAAACCAGACAGAATTAAGGTGACCAGCACCGGCAAAACCGCCACCAGACCCAGGAATAAAGCCCCAGGTAGGGTGATGCGCCGCAAGACACGCGTCAGATATTTTTGGGTAGGCGCACCCCGGCTGACACCCGGGATTTGTGCACCGACTCGCTTTAAATTCTCGCCGTAATTTTGTTGGGCGAAAAGCACATCAGTGTAAAAGAAAGTGAAACCTACAACCATCAAGAAGTAAAAGATCCAGTAGGCATTGCTATTGCCGCCAAACAGATTTTGGACCGTGGCCGCAGTATTTGAAACCCACGCAATTTGTGAACTGACAAAAAAGCTGGCGATAATGGCTGGGAAGGTGAGCAACGACTGGGCGAAGATCAGCGGGATCATGCCAGCCATGTTGACCATCAAGGGCAAGGTTCCCTTAACCGGCATCGACATGCGATTGCCTACCCGGCGTCCAGGATACATCACTGGAACGTTTCGCCGCCCCTGTTGTACATAGACGATGGCGAAAATGATCAAAGCCATCATGATGGCGATGAAGATGGGCACGAAGACCCGGGTGCGCTCATCCTGCAACAAGCGCAGCAGGTTGGTGGGCACATCCGACACAATACCTGCAAAGATGATTAGGGAAAGCCCCTGGTTGCGAATACCGTACTCTGAGATGAGCTCACCCAACCAGATGGCGAACATCGTGCCAGCGGTCATGCTGAGGATAATCGTGATCGACGGCAAGAGGTTTGCGCCGCTGAAGCCAAAGTCGCTGATGATCGGCACGCCACCTGTGAAGGCATTGAACAAATTAATCTGTCCAATCGCCTGTAAAGCAGCCATGGGAACTGCCAGCATATACGTCCACTTCTCCATCCACTTCTGCCCCTCGCGTGGATCTTCTTCCATCCGCCTCTGCAGAGCAGGGATAATGGGAACCAGAAGCTGCAGGATAATCTGTGCTGTGATGTAGGGATAGACCCCCATCGCCAAGACGGAGAAATTGGTCACCGTGCCACCGGACAACATATTGAGCAGGCTGAATAAGGTTCCACCCGCACCGCCGCCGGCGATAATACTGGCAATCGCCTCCCGGTTCGCTCCTGGTACAGGCACATGCGCTGCCAAGCGGAATATGGCCAACAAACCGACTGTTACCAGCAGCTTGCGGCGGATATCTTTGGCATACCAGAGAAAGCGCCAAGCAGAACGCTTCATTTTTGGCTCCTATGGGTAAATACCAAGGTGTTAATTACCTTCATTTCACAGCTCAAGAATTTCAACACTACCACCGGCCGCTTCGATCTTGGCTTGGGCACCCTTGCTGACTCGGTGAGCGCTCACCTTGAGGGCAACACTCACCTCACCACGTCCGAGGATGACTACCGGGTTTTCGGGTTCATGCAGCAAACGAGCTGTCTCCAACGTTTCCGGGGTCACTTCGCTATCTGCGGGAAAATCTGCGAGCTGATCCAAATTAACTTCGTTGTACTCCTGGCGGAACAGGGGAGTGAAACCCTGACCACGGACAAATGGCAGACGGCGGTAGAAGGGTAGATTACCACCCTGGTGGTAAAGGCGTACACCGCCTCCGGCGCGCGCACCTTGACCCTTGACACCCCGTCCGGCATTTTTTCCCTGGCCGGCGGCGGTGCCGCGGCCGACGCGCTTACGCGATTTTTTTGATCCTGGGTTCGGCTGTAAATCGTGCAGTTTCATTTTATTATTCCACTTCTTCCACATCTACTAGGTGGCTCACTTTTGCGATCATGCCACGCACCGAGGCCGAATCGATATGTTCCACAGTCGCGTGCATGCGGTGAAGTCCCAGTGCGCGCACGGTATCTTTCTGGCGCTGAGTGTAGCCGATGGGACTTTTGACCAGCGTGACACGCAGTCTCTTTTCAACAACCTTTGCTTTCCTAGCCATTCTTCCTCCGCTCCCAGAACGGGGTGACGTCCTTCACCGCCTTTCCACGGAAGGCAGCCACTTCTTGAGGCGATTTGAGCTGTTCCAATGCGTTTATGGTAGCGTAGACCACGTTCAGCACATTGCTGCTGCCCAAAGATTTCGTCAGGATATCCGATACGCCAACTGCCTCGAGCACTGCGCGTACGCCGCCACCCGCGATGACGCCTGTACCTGGGGAGGCTGGTTTTAGCAAGACTTTCGAACCAGCCATAATCCCCATCACTTCATGGGGGATGGTCGTGCCAAACATGTTCACCTTTTGCATATTGCGGCGCGCCTTATCGGTAGCTTTGCGCATGGCATCTGGCACCGCATTGGCCTTACCAATACCGACACCAATGCTCCCGCGATTGTCACCCACAACCACCGTTACGCGAAATGAAAAGCGCCTACCACCCTTAACCACTTTGGCAACCCGGGCGATTTCAACGACACGCTCGTCGAGTTCTAATTGATCAAATTCGTTATAGTCGGTCATATACTTCTCCGTGCAGCTGGCTTTAAGCCCCTGCTAAAATTCCATTCCGCCTTCGCGAGCGCCATCCGCAAGCGCTTTAACCCGGCCAATGTAGCGATAACCGCCCCGGTCGAAGACAACTATTGAGATGCCTTTTTCCTTGGCGCGTTCTGCCAATGCCTTTCCGACCAGGTGAGCCTGCTCGCTCTTTTTCTTTCCCTTCAGTGTATCGCGCAAGTGGCGATCAACACTGGAAGCAGAGACAAGCGTATGACCAGCCTCGTCATCGATTACCTGGGCGTAGATCTCGGCCAGGCTGCGAAATACATTCAAGCGGGGTTTTTCTGGCGTCCCGCTAACATTTTTACGGACGCGTCGATGCCGTCGCAACCGTGCTACTGAACGTGATTTAATCGTACCCATAGATTACACCTTGCCTGCCTTACCAGCTTTACGGCGAATCCTCTCGTCAAGGTATTTGATGCCTTTACCCTTATATGGTTCAGGCGGGCGCACCATTCGGATATTGGCGGCAACCTGTCCAACCATTTCTTTATCTACACCCATCACCTTGATTTGTCGAGTGCGGGCGTCCACTTCAAAAGAAATACCACCGGGCGGCTCCATCTTAACCGAATGAGAGTAGCCAACGTAAAGAACCAAATTTTCTCCATCCAACTCAGCGCGGTAACCCACGCCGTTTACTTCAAGGATTTTCTCAAATCCATCACTGACGCCCACAACCATATTGTTGATCAGCGCCCGTGTCATGCCATGCAGGGCGCGATGGCGGGGTTCGTCGCTAGGGCGCTTCACGACGATCTTTCCGTCCTCGACCGAAATGATGATATCGGCCGGGAAGGTGCGCGCCAATTCGCCCTTGGGACCTTTCACCCGCACGTTGGAGCCCTTAATTTTCACATCTACCCCATTGGGTACATCGACCGGTGCACGACCAATTCTCGACACAGATACCTCCTTTACCAGACCTTACAAAGGATCTCGCCGCCAACCCCTAATTGGCGAGCACGCTGGCCGGTCATCACACCCTTGGGTGTTGAAATAATGGCAACGCCCATTCCAGATAATACCCAAGGGATTTCCCGTTTGTTGGTATAAACCCGTCGGCCTGGACGGCTAATCCGTTCCAGTCCAGTAATTACAGGTTTTCGTTCGCGCCGCTCTCCAATATACTTTAAGCGGATGCGTAAGACTTTTTGCCCTACGGTTTTGCCATCTACCACTTCGAAGGAAGTGATAAATCCCTCATCTTTGAGGATTTTGGCGATCGCCACTTTGAGCTTGGAGCTGGGTAAAGCCACCATCTGGTGACCTACCATGACCGCATTGCGAATGCGGGTCAACATGTCTGCGATAGGATCATTCACACTCATTCTCAAACCCTCCAACCGGCTACCAGGATGACTTCACTACGCCAGGGATTTTGCCTTCTAATGCCAACTCACGGAAGCAAATGCGGCATAAACCAAACCGGCGCAGATACCCGCGCGGTCGCCCACACTGTTTGCAGCGATTTCGGACACGGGTAGGGTACTTCCGCCTGGTTTCACGGATCATCATACACTTTTTGGCCATCGCCTAACCTTCCTTCTTGAACGGCATGCCCAGCAATTGCAGCAATTGCCGGCCTTCTTCATCATTGCGACCAGTCGTCACAATACTAATTTCCATGCCACGTAATTTGTCGATCTTGTCGTAATCGATCTCTGGAAATACCAACTGCTCTCGCAATCCCAAGGTGTAGTTGCCGCGCCCGTCGAACGCATTCGGCGAGATGCCACGGAAATCACGCACGCGTGGCAAAGCAACGTTCATCAAGCGATCCAAGAATGCCCACATACGGTCGCCGCGCAACGTGACTTTCACGCCGATTTGCCGGCCTTCACGCAACTTAAAGTTCGCAATGCTCTTGCGGGCTTTAGTCACGATGGGTTTTTGGCCGGTCACCTGGGTGACATCCGCCACGGTGGCGTCCAGTGCTTTGGCATTATCCAAGGCTTCGCCGACTCCTACATTAACAACAATCTTTTGGATGCGCGGCGCCTGCATATTATTTTCCAGATGAAGCGACTTCATCAATGCCGGCACGATCTCTTCTTGATACCTTTCTTTCAATATGTGTCCCATCATTTCGCTCCCAGATAGGCCATCTTATACATCGATCAGCCCATGGCAATGTTTACAAACACGTAAAGATTCATCGCCTTCACGCTGTAAACCCACACGGGTTGGCTCGCTACACTTCGGGCAAACCAACATCACGTTGGATATATGGATCGGCCCTTCAAACTCAATGATGCCCGGAGACAGGTTGCGCCGACCCTGGGTCTGGACCTGCCGTTGGTGCTTTTTACGTATATTAATGCCTTGCACAACCACACGTCCATCATCAGGATTTACGCGGATCACCTCACCGCGCTTACCTTTATCTTCAAAGCGACCATTGATCACTTCAACCATATCGCCTTTGCGAATTTTCTTTCTCACAATACGCTCTCCTCTCCGCAGAGTCCTTACAGTACCTCAGGGGCTAGCGAGACGATTTTCATGAATCCCTTCTCGCGCAGTTCACGGGCAACAGGTCCGAAGATGCGGGTACCTTTAGGATTTCTGCCATCCTGATCCAGGATGACCGCGGCATTATCATCGAAGCGGATATAGGACCCGTCTTCTCGCCGCCACTCCTTCGCGCAGCGGACAACAACTGCTCGCACAATATCACTCTTCTTCACCGAGCCCTGCGGGGTAGCTGCCTTGACCGTAGCTACCACCACGTCGCCCACTCGGGCATAACGGCGGGTAGACCCACCCATCACGTGGATGACCAGCAGCTCGCGTGCGCCGGTATTATCGGCAACCTTCAAGCGAGATTCCTGCTGGATCATGGCACATTCTCCAAAAGGCCCACCTCGGGCTCGTCAGCACCGATTGCGCGGCGCAGTATCTCTTCAACAACCCAATGCTTGTGGCGAGAAATCGGTCGGCTCTCCACAATACGTACATGATCTCCAACCTGGCAACCCAATTCATCGTGGGCCATAATCCGCTTGCTGGAATCGACTACTTTTTTATACAGTCGGTGGCGGTAGGTACGGGAAATTTCCACAACGACTGTTTTATCCATCTTGTCACTGGTAACCACACCAGTTAAGCGACGGCGAGTGTTCATGCTTCACCTTCTTCCTGGGCTGTAAACTGGCGCTCGTTAAGTATTGTCATTAGGCGCGCAACCGACTTGCGAGTGTAGCGAAGACGGGTGTAATCATTCAGACCGCCCATGGCCAGTTGAAAGCGCAGCTTCATTAATTCTTCTTTCGCATCGTCCAGGCGAGCCTGGATATCCTCAGTGGAAAGAGCGCGTATTTCCTCTGGTTTCATGCCTCGCCTCCTCCTGTCTCTTCATAGCGGCCAATAATTTTAGTTTTGATGGCCAGCTTATACTGGGCTAGGCGCAATGCCTCTTGAGCCACATCTGGGGTCAAACCACCACCCACTTCGAACATGACCCGGCCTGGTTTCACGACCGCAACCCAATATTCCACATTGCCTTTACCTTTACCCATTCGCGTTTCCGCTGCTTTGCGAGTTACCGGCTTATCAGGGAAAATACGGATCCATACTTTTCCACGGCGTCGCAGAGCGCGCACAATCGCACGTCGGGCAGCTTCAATCTGGCGTGCGCTGACCCAGCCCGGTTCCATAGCCTGCAGGCCAAATTCTCCAAAAGAGATTTGCGCACCACGTTGAGCTTTGCCCCTCATTCGACCGCGCATCTGCTTGCGCCACTTTACACGCTTTGGCATTAACATGATCGCACCTTATTCACTAACGTATACACCTTCAGTCGACTCGAGCTTATCTTCCATCTCGGGCAGTACTTCGCCCTTATAGATCCAGACTTTAACCCCGATCCGACCGTAGGTGGTATTGGCTTCAGCTTTGGAAAAGTCAATGTCGGCGCGTAATGTCTGGCGCGGTACCTGACCCTCGCGCATATTTACCGCCCGAGCCATTTCAGCACCGCTTAACCGACCAGAGACCTCCAAACGAATCCCCTCAGCTCCCTGGCGGATCGCCTGCTGGATGGCGCGTTTCATGGCGCGTTGGTAGCTAATCCGGCGCTCAAGCTGATCTGCGATATTACGTGCCACCAAATAGGCATCAAGGTCAGGCGATTTGATCTCTTTGATCTCCAAATCAATCTTTTTCCCGACCAGAACTTCTAGGTTGCTACGGATTTTCTTCACGTTCTCGCCCTTACGCCCGATCAGGATACCCGGCTTTGCCGTATGCACGAGTACCTTAACCTTTCCAGGGAAGCGCTCGACCTCAATTCGCGATACTCCCGCACGATCAGCCTCTTGACGAACTAATTCCCGCAAGGATAAATCCTGGTGCAGCTGGTTGACGTAATCCTCGCCTTCGGCATACCAGCGACCTTCCCAAGTCTTGTTGATCTTCAATCGAAAACCGGTTGGATGAACTTTACGACCCATTATGTCTCCTTATGAATTCGCACCAGAAAACTATTCCCGTTCTCGCAGGATCACAGTGATATGAGAGGAACGTCTTAGCCAAGGTTTAAACCGTCCCCGAGCGCCAAAACGCCGCCATTTGCGGGTAGGAGCTTCGTTTGCATAGATACTGTACACAAACAGATCGTCTCGGCTCACCCCAAAGTTTTCTTCTGCATTGGCTACTGCCGAGGCCAGCGCCTTTGATACCGGAACAGCAGCAGCGTTGGTAATAAATTTGAGTGTAGATAACGCCTCGCTAACGTTCTTCCCACGCACCAAGTCAATTACCAATCGGACTTTTTGCGCAGAATGAGGGATAAAGCGTGCATGGGCGCTGATATCTGTCTCCATGGCTTAACTCCCTTTCTTGATTTTCTTCTCGGCGAGATGGCCACGGAAGGTGCGCGTTGGTGCGAACTCACCCAATCGGTGACCTACCATGTTCTCGGTGATATAAATCGGCACATGACGGCGACCATCGTGCACAGCCACTGTGTGCCCCACCATCTGGGGAAAGATCGTGCTGGCGCGACTCCAGGTACGAATGACTTTCTTATCACCACGCTCGTTCATGACTTCAACTTTCTTCAGCAGTTTTGGGTCAATAAATGGCCCTTTTTTCAGAGAACGTCCCATAATCTAGTCTCCTGGTCTTACCGGCGTTTCTTCCCTCGGCGCCGCACGATGTACTGGTCTGTCTTTTTATTGCGGCGGGTCTTGTAACCCAGGGTAGGCTTACCCCACGGGCTCTTAGGACCCGGCATACCGATTGGCTGGCGCCCCTCACCGCCTCCGTGCGGGTGATCGCGCGGGCTCATGGCGGAGCCTCGTACAGCTGGACGAATGCCTTTGTGGCGTTTGCGCCCTGCTTTACCCAGCTTAATGTTGCCATGATCCAGGTTACCCACCTGGCCAATGCTTGCATAGCACTCCTGGCGCACCAAGCGCACCTCGCCAGACGGCATACGCACTTGAGCATAATCGCCTTCTTTAGCCAGCAATTGGGCTGCTCCGCCGGCAGCGCGCACCAGTTGCCCACCTCGGCCTACTTTCAGTTCAATATTATGTACCATCGTGCCCACCGGAATATTGGCAATGGGCAGGCTGTTACCGGGACGGATCTCAGCACCTGGGCCTGCTAACACGGTATCGCCAACTTTAAGATCCACCGGGGCGATGATATATCGTTTTTCGCCATCTACGTAATTCAAGAGAGCCAAGCGAGCTGTGCGATTGGGATCATACTCAATCGCAGCCACCTTTGCGGGCACGCCGCGCTTATCGCGCTTGAAATCAACAATCCGAATATGCCGCTTATGACCGCCGCCGCGATGCCGCACTGTGATACGACCATACAGGTTGCGCCCGCCTGACTTACGCAGCGGTTTAAGCAACGAGCGCTCAGGCGACTTCTTGGTTATTTCTTCAAATGTAGATCCGGTCATCCCCCGCTGACCCGGGGTCGTAGGTTTGTACTTTTTTACAGCCATTACTTCACCCCTTCAAAGATGTCTATCGAGTCTTCAGGAGCGAGGGTCACAATGGCTTTCTTGTAAGCGCCGCGGCGAACAAGCACGCGCCGACTACGGATTCGCCGAGTGCGCCTTGCTGGCACATTAACGATATTGACCCGTACCACATCCACATCGAAGAGTGTCTCCACAGCATCCTTCACCATGTGTTTGGTGGCGTCCGAAGACACTTCAAACACATACTGGTGTAAGTCGCTGTTTAGATAATTAGACTTTTCGGTCACAATCGGGCGACGCAATACATCATAAATTGAGGTCATCTCACCCTCCTACCTATCCAAGAAATGAGACCAAAACATCCAGCACCTTGAGCGGCATGAGTACTTTATCGTAGCCCAGCAAGTCGCGGATGTTTAGATAATTGGCTTGCAGCATCTTGGTGTCCGGCAGATTATTGGTTGAGCGGATTACCATATCATAACCAGTGGTGCTCTCTGGGATGAGAATCAACACGCTGGCGTCACCCACCAGTTGATCAAGAGCTTGAGCCATCAAGCGAGTTTTTGGCTCAGACACGCTCAGCTCATCTAGGACAACAATCGAGCTTTCAGCAGCCTTCACCGAAAGGGCAGAGCGCAGGGCAGCCCTACGCATTTTGCGGGGCATCTGCATGCTGTAATCCCTTGGCTTGGGAGTATGAATCTTGCCACCGCCAACCCATTGAGCAGCTCGCGTCGATCCCTGGCGGGCGCGGCCGGTGCCTTTTTGGCGCCAAGGCTTGCGACCACCGCCGGATACCTCGCTGCGACCTTTCGTCTTGTGTGTCCCCAGGCGCGCATTTGCCATCTGACGGACGTACGCCTGGTGCATCAAATCCACATTTACCGGGGCTTCAAAGATCAGCGACGGCAATTCTACCGTGCTGACTTTCTGCCCTTCCATATTCAAGACATCAACTTCCATGATTCCATCGCTCCACTATATGACAACCCGGTTCGAGGTGCTATCATGCAGGCTATCGCTTACGCGCCTCTTTGATCATCACAATACCGCCTTTAGGGCCAGGAATGGCACCCCGCACGCCCATCAGGTTGCGCTCACTGTCAATCAGCACCACTTTGAGATTCTGCACAGTTACCCGTTCATTACCCATATGACCTGCTCCCCGCGATCCTTTATAGACGCGGCCTGGCGTGGTGCCCGATCCGCGCGATCCCGGAGCTCGGTGGCGATCCGACTGGCCATGGGTCTTTGGGCCACCCCGAAAATGGTGGCGCTTCACCGAACCTGCAAAACCTTTACCCTTGCTGGTACCGATGACGTCCACATTCTCACCAACGTTGAAAACTGCATCGACGGTCAGCGTGTCGCCTTCTTTGACTTCCGGACCTTTGTGGCGAAACTCGCGTAAAAAGCGCAACGGAGGCGTATTGTTGCGCTTGAGATGCCCAAGTTGGCCAGAAGTTAGGCGCTTCTGCTTGACCTCCACAAATCCCAGCTGCACTGCCGAATAACCATCTACCTCCGGCAACCGAACCTGGGTGACATAACAAGGCCCAGCTTCGATTAAGGTAACCGGGATGGCGACACCGGCGTCATCGAAAATCTGGGTCATGCCGATTTTCTTGCCAATCAGCCCTTTCAACATCTTTTTTTCTCCTAAATATCAAGTTTTGGGACTGTCAGCCTGGGCTGGGCTGCATCATCCCCAACGGCCTCGCAGTTAGCCGGGCTGCCGCAGATCAATGGGATGGTTGGGTCTGCGCACAGGCCTGCTCACGCGATGCCTTTTCGAGATAACGTTTAGGGGTGAGAAAGACCCAGTCCCTATCCATTATCTTTATTACAACTTGTTAAATCTTTATCTCAATATCAACACCCGCCGGCAGATTTAACCGCATGAGCATATCGATGGTCTTAGAGTCTGGATCAAGAACATCGATCAGCCGGTTATGGGTTCTCACTTCAAAGTGCTCGTGGGAATCTTTATCAATAAATGTCGACCGGCGCACTGTGAAACGCTCAATACGGGTTGGTAGAGGCACTGGCCCCACCACGCGAGCACCAGTGCGCTCAGCGGTTTCAACAATACGCTTGGCAGACTGATCTAGCACGCGATGATCGTATGCTTTGAGACGAATTCGAATCTTCTGCTTTGCCATGATCATCCACCTAATCCAGAATCTTAGTAATAACGCCGGCGCCGACGGTCAAGCCACCTTCACGGATGGCGAACTTGGAGCCCTGCTCCAGCGCCACCGGCACGATCAACTCCACTTCCAAGTTGACATTGTCACCCGGCATGACCATCTCCACGCCTTCCGGCAGGGTGATA
>DATCYX010000155.1:0-2290 GCA_036526235.1 Anaerolineales bacterium
TCACTCGCATATTCTCGAGGCGGGAGGCACTCGCCGCCGGTGCCTTGTTATCATCGCGTCTATCTTTAATTATCGCCGCCTCGGCGATCGGCCTGCGACTGGGCTTGATCAGTGAAGCCATGAATGCAGAAATTTTACTGGTTGCGGTTGTAACCGTCACGCTAGGACCGCTGTTATTCACGCGTTTACTGCCGCCCTCGGAGCAGATCGAACCACAGCCCGTTATTGTGATCGGAGCTGGTCAGCTAGGACTGGAGGTAGCCAACCGGATACGCACCCACAACGAGCCCGTATACCTGGTCGATCTTGACCAGGACCAAGTGTCTGCCGCCATCCGCCGCGGCTTCGAGGCTCAGGTAGGTGATCTAGAAAACCCAGACAAAACCCTGGTTAAAAAGCTAGATCAAGCCAAGGCGTTAATTTGTACCTATACTGACCCTGAACTTAGTTATAAGGTGTGCTCACTGGCCCGGTCAGTCTTCGGAATTGACGCAGTGGTTGCCGATGTGCCCAGTCCAAACGATATTCCCCGCTTTGAACAGCTGGATGTCACACCCGTAAATGCCGCCCTGGATCGCGCTACGCTATTAGAACTGCATGTCCGCAATCCGGATATGTACATGCTGCTCACCCGGCTGAAGGACAGCAAAGAAGTTGTAGAAATCGATTGTAATAATCCGGCCTGCGCCGGAAAAGCCTTGCGCCAACTTAGCTTCCCGGGGGATGTGCTTGCGCTCGCACTGCGAAGGCATGGAGAATTGATCGTGCCACATGGTGACACGCGCATCGAGCTTGGCGATCACCTGACATTGGTTGGCTCTCAAGACTGCATCGACGAAGCTCGCTCGCTTTTTGCAATCTAGCATCTCACCCCAAATCCATAGGGCACATTGCTTTCAAGTAACCCCTCACGAGATAATCAGCAGGGGGTTTTATATTCATCGAAAGCGTTCTGTTTCCTCGGAATAGACACTCACCGCATTAATAACGGTAGATAGAAATATTGGGGAAGATTATCTATTGCCATTAGTGCATCCACGCGCCCCCAGCCAAAGACATTGTTCGGTATCCCGCTTACAGGCACCATCCCACAGAGTTGCGTGCTCTGGCGTGGCAGAGCGCTGCTCTCGATCAGCGTTTCCAGCTTATCCACCTGCCCGCGCAGGGATGGATCAGCCGAAATCAACAAGGCCACCAGCCCAGCCACGTGTGGCGCGGCCATGCTGGTGCCGTCCAGCGTTCCATAACTCCCTCCTTGCAAGCTGGAATAGATGCTCACACCCGGTGCAGACACGTTCGGCTTCATGCGGTTGCTGCCGTCAACCGTCACCGGGCCGCGGCTGCTGAAATTGGCGATGCGGTCGATGACATCGGTGGCTCCTACAGTGAATGATTCCGAGTAAATAGCGGCTGGCTCATTTACCGTTCCGCATTTGATACCCGAATTGCCCGCCGAATGGACGGTCAGGATGCCGGCTGCCCGAACCGCCTGCACCGCAGACAGCAAATCATTCGGATTGCAACCTTCGGTGGTAGGGCAGCCCCACGAATTGTTGATCACGTCAGGCGCCAGATCTGGACGCGGGTTCTGCCCACTTAAGTCCGTTGGGGCGACAAACCATTGGTAGCATTCAATATACGTCTCTGGTGTGCCATACCCGTCATCCATGTTGCGGCAGCCGATCCAGCGCGCTCCAGGTGCAACGCCAATTTTGTTTGACCCGCCGTCGTCACCTACCATAATACCCATTGTGTGCGTGCCGTGGGCGGGGTAGTTATCGTCACAGGGCTGGGGCGAGTTGTTCGGGCAGGGAACCCCCTTTCCGTCGTGGATCGCATCATGCCAGTTATAGTTATGATTTGCGGAAATCCCATCCCAACCCCGGTATTGGCGTTTCAACGCAGGATGATTCCAGGCGTAGCCGGTATCCGCACCGCCAACCACTGCGCCTTGTCCCGTGTAGCCCAGCGCCCATACATCATCAGCGTTGATCTTGATGATGTTCCACGTGCCCGCTTCCACCGCTTCGCCTTCTTTTAGCACATCCGGCTGGACGGAAGGCAACTCCAAACGGAGGCGCGGATTTGCTGCCAGCCTGGCTACGTCAGGGCGCTGTGCCAGGCTTTGGATAGCCGAGAGACCACCCCGCACCCAGACCATATTCGCTACCCAATAAGATCGGTGTGGGATGCCCATTTTACGAAGCACGCCAAGCAACCCAGGCTGTGTTCGCCGGGCAACCTCGGTCAGCGTCTGATAAACGTAAGCGCCTTTCTCTGTCTTGCTCTT
>DATCYX010000156.1:0-5676 GCA_036526235.1 Anaerolineales bacterium
AAGACCGCCTATTACCTGGTCGAAGGTTTCCAAGAGAGAGCATGCAGCGCTCATGTCCTGATGATGACCAGCATAATCGCTCAGCCAAAATTCAAACATTGAAAAATCGTGGTCGACCGCTAACTTAGCCAGACGTGCTCCAGCTTCCTCTGCTGAGATCACAGGTGTATCGGGTAAGTTCAGGTGAGTATGCCAGCTTTGGGCAGTGAAGTCTGCAGAGATGGCATTCCCTGCGTGCAAGTCATCACTGGTTTTCAGGGATATGCCAGCGCTGGTCACGGCCAAAGGGATGGCAGAGTAGAGGCGGCGGCCGCTATTTACTGCGTCGAAATAACGGGGAGGATAAGCGTTAACCAGGGCGGCATTTTTGTCCTTTTTGATCAAGGTATTAAATATATTGCCATTACGTAAAAATTCCGCCAGTGGAGGGTTAGGTTTGGGCCCGTAGTGGTAGCCAAGGAATGAAGGAACGTTAACCCCCGTGAGCAGAGTCGCCTGACCACTTGCTGATTGGGGTAAGCCTGAAACTCCCAGGCAGGCGTCTAGCGGAAGCAGGGTGGCGCGCTGGGTCTCTATCGGCGCGCCGGCTAATAAGCGCTTTCCGCCCAGCAGGTTTTGTAGAATGGGCATATCCCCGCGGGCAAATGGGTTGATTGAGGGATTGTCAGTTCCTAAACCGACGCCATCTAAAAAAAGAAAAAGTAAGTGCATATCAATTCAAGGGGCGTTCAAATTCGGCCTAAAATTGAACCATGCTGATGGTCTCATACCGCGCTCGGTGCCATCCTGGCGAGAGACCAGGGTGAGATGCTCGCTGAGCAGTTCAACGTCAGCTGGGAGCAAGCCGGGACCATTCTCGCCTTCTGATTTGAAAAACGCGTAGAGCAGGTATCTCCCCTGGGGAGCCAGCAATTGGGTCAGATTATGGATGTATTCCTGTCTGAGGGCGAAAGGCAGGGTGTGGAAACAGCCAATATCAAGCACGAGGTCGAAGGAGCCCGGATTGGTGAATTTTGTCACGTCGCCCACGCGCAAATCGACCTGAATTCTAGCCTGGCGCGCTTTGTAACGGGCGATCGCAATGGCGCGCCGGGCAAAATCCACGCCGGTGACCCGCCAGCCGTGACGTGCCAGAGTGATCACGTTGGTGCCTGTACCGCAACCCAGGTCTAGAGCACGACCAGGGGGATGGTTGGCGATATATTCCATAAGCTCCGGCGGTGAAATTCCAGTATCCCAAGGCGGTTTACGGTAGTACCACAAATTGAAGAACAACTTCTGCAGTAGATTGCGCACAAAGTGATTTTAACCGATAACTTCTATCTGAAAAGCAGAGTTCCTTTCGACAATTAAAAATCTCCTTTGTTTCGAGAAAGCAAGGATGGGAGTGAATATTGTGCTCCGCCTTCTTTTTTTGTCCGGTTTGTTTGACAAGCCAGCCGATATACCTTAGAATCAATCGCTGTCTGAAAATAACTCACAGGAAGGGTTCCCTTATGAAAGAGTATACAACCGAGTTCATCCGCAATATCGCGCTGGCTTCCCACAGCGGCTCTGGCAAGACTATGCTGGTGGAAGCAATGGCGCATTTTACCGGTGCGACCACTCGCCTAGGGAAGGTTGAGGACGGTACGACCATCTCGGATTTTGAGGAGGAAGAGCAACGGCGCAATCTTTCACTGTCCACAGCCATCATCCCTATCGAGTATAACGACTATAAAATTAATTTTTTGGATACACCTGGCTACACCGACTTTGTTGGGGAGGTTATCTCGGCGCTACGCGTCTCCGATGGAGCGCTGATCCTGGTTGACTCGGTTGCCGGGGTAGAGGTAGGAACGGAGATCGCCTGGAATTATTGTGATACATTCAACCTACCGCGCTTTGTCGTGATTAATAAGATGAACCGCGACAATGCCAACTTTCGCAAGGCGGTCGAGTCGGTGCAGAATATCAGTGATTCACGCTTGATATCGGTGCAATTACCTTGGGGCGAAAAACTGGATTTCAATGGTGTGATCGACTTATTGACCATGAAAGCCTATGCTGGGGATGGCAAAAATCCTCAGGCAATCCCGGCGGAGCTTATTGAAGAGGCGGAAGCGGCGCGCATGGAGTTGATTGAAGCTGCAGCAGAAGGAGAAGATGCCCTGCTCGAAAAATATTTAGAGGGCGAGGAGCTAACCGCTGACGAGATTAAGCGCGGTCTGCGCAAGGTGGTTCGCTCGGGCAGTTTTGTCCCGGTTCTCGTTGCCGCTGGATCGGCGGAGATTGGTCTGGGACCGTTGCTCGATGCTGTCGTCTCTTTGATGCCTTCCCCGAAGGACCTCCCACCTGTGACAGCCAGCGGAAAAGGGGGTGACGAAGAGATCACCCCAGTTGATAACGGCCCGCTGGCAGCCTATGTCTGGAAGACTACCGCAGATCCCTTCGTTGGCAAGATAACCTACTTCCGAATATATTCAGGCATGATCACTTCAGATTCGCGGGTCTGGAACGAAACCAAATCCAGCGAGGAAAGGCTGGGCACCCTGCATTTATTACGCGGCAAAGAGCAAATTGCAGTCAAGGTTATCCACGCGGGCGATATTGCTACAGTGCCTAAGCTAACGACCACCTCTACTGGTGATACGCTCACTGATCGAGGGCATCCATTAACCCTTGCTGTACCCGAATACCCCAATGCGCTTTACCAGGTGGCTGTCTTCCCCAAGACACAAGCTGACTCTGCGAAGATCAGCCCAACATTAACCCGCTTGTGCGAGGAGGACATGACACTTTCCTGGCGCCAGGAGCCCAGCACCAACCAGACTATCCTGCAAGGCATGGGTGACCAACATATTGATGTGGCCATCCGCAAATCTGAGACAAAGTTTCAGACAAGCTTGCTGATGGAATTGCCCAAGGTCCCTTACCAGGAAACGATCACAAAGCAAGGACAGGCCATGTACCGCCATAAAAAACAGACCGGGGGCGCTGGCCAGTTTGGCGAGGTGCACATGCGCGTTGAGCCTTTGCCTGATGAGGATTATGCTTTTTCCAATGATGTCTTCGGGGGTGCCATTTCAAGCAGCTATATGCCTGCGATTGAAAAAGGCATTAAAGCAGTGATGAAAGAGGGCGCCATTGCCGGATATCCCATCAAGAATGTGAAGGTTTCTGTAATTGATGGGAAAGAACACCCGGTGGACTCAAAGCCAGTGGCGTTCGAGATTGCAGGTCGGGAAGCCTTCAAGCTGTCGGTCAAAGACGCTTCACCAGTGCTGCTGGAGCCAATCATGAATGTGCGCGTCACAGTACCGGAAACGAATATGGGTGATGTTCTAGGTGATCTGAACACGCGTAGGGCGCGTGTCCAGGGCATGGATACCGATAAAGGGCGCTCTGTCGTGACGGCGCAAGTGCCTTTGGCGGAGATGCAGCGCTACACTACCGATCTACGCTCGATAACCGGCGGGCGCGGAGTCTTTACGATGGAATTTTCCCACTATGAGGTAGTCCCTTCGCACCTGCAGCAAGATATCATCAATGTCCGACAGAAAGAACTGCAAACCGCTAAGGAAGAGTAATCGCCTGTTTAGCGAGATTTTTGGCGATAGCATTTGATTATAAAATTTCGGGGCTGCACCTGAGCCCCGAAATCCTTTTAAGCGGTCTAATGATCAAGTTTCAATTGTTGAATATCCCTCTTCGATCTTCGTAGGGGTTCGAGGTCCAGCGCTCAGGACGGAGTTAACCAGCACCGAGACGCCGATGATCCCCAAGCTGAACATATAAATCTGCGTTGGATCGCGGTCATAAAGATAGCCAGCTAGAAGTGGAGCGAAGAGCAAAGAGATGGCAGTAAGTGTCTCAGCTAGTCCGTAGGCCAAGCCCATATTGGATTGGCTGACAATGGAGCGGATGTGGGCGGTTGCTAATGAACGCGCCAGACGGAATCCGCCTAGGATAAAAAAAGCTAGGCCATAAATGAGAAACTGGTCCCCTCGCCAGAGGAGCAAAGCAAATATCGCCACGCCAACTTGTCCGATGAGATACCCGATTCGGGCGTTCAATTGTCCCAATAGCAAATTGAGTATGACAATCCCCACGCTGCTGATGGAGTATAGCTGCCCTATTTGCGCAGGACCAAGACCGCGATGGTTTTGTAGGAAGTTGGGCGAGAGAGGCTGGGGTAGATACATGGCGAAAGTCGCCAGTGAATAGGCAAAAATAAAGTAAAGATAGCGCCTGTTTCTGATTAGGTTTTTGCCTTTTTCCTCGGGCTCCGGGGTGTCGACGGGCTGAGGACGAATGAAGAGGATGATCAAGGTTGAAAGGATAAAGACGCAGGCTGAAAAGAGAAATATTTTTTGATAACCATAGCGCTCGCCGATCATCCCACCCAAGAGAGGCCCAAGAATTGCGCCCGTATTATAGGTGGCAGAAATTAAGGTCAGGACGCGCCCCACTGACCACCTGCCGCGTGCCGCGGTAATATAACTGTTCAATGGGGAGATAACAAACGCGGTAATACCATAGAGCATCATACCAGCGACAAACACCGCCAGCGAGTTTGCGGTTGCCATTATCCAGGCTGCGATCGCGCCAATAATCCAGGCTACCCACAGTAAGGGACGGCGACCTAGTCGATCGGATAAGTAGCCCGCAGGAATATGGGCAAGGCTGGCTGCCAAGCCAAAACCGCCGATGATCGTGCCGATGCGAAGCGGGTCCGCTCCCAATTCCTGTAGATAGAGCGTCTGGAAACCGACAAACGCCCCTTCTCCAATCCCCCAGGTGGTGAGGGCAAAGGCCATCAAAATAAGATCTCGGCCCATAATCTAGGTTGATTATCCCACTACTCGAAGATTGCGCGGCATATCGCTCAGACTCTCAGATCCCTGGGCGGTAATAACAATGTCGTCCTCGATGCGAACGCCGCCTCGGTTAGGCAGGTAAATTCCCGGTTCCACAGTGAAGGTCATGCCTTCTGCTAAAGGCTGGTCATTATCACCACGAATATATGGCTCTTCGTGTTCTTCCATACCCAACCCGTGTCCAGTGCGATGGATGAAATATTCTCCAAAACCCGATCGTTCGATCACGTTTCGGGCAGCAATGTCGACTGTGCTTGCAGGTACACCTGGGCGAGCAGCAAGTCTTCCTGCTTCATTGGCGTCAGCAACAACCTCCGCTATTTGGTCAAATTCAGGCAGGATTTCAGCGACGGCGAATGTGCGCGTTAAATCGGAGAAGTAGCCTTGATGAGAAGCCCCCCAGTCGATTACCAGTAGATCACTAGGTTGCAGACGGCGATCGCTGGGGACGGAGTGTGGGTTGGCGCTGTTGGGACCCGAGGCTACGATGGGGGGGAATGGAAGCTGGGATTCGGAGCCGCCCCGAAGCAATTGGAGAGTCAATTCGGCTGCTATATCCTTTTCAGACATGCCTATCTGTATAGAAGGCAGGGTAGCTTGTAAAGCGTTTTGAGCGAATTCCACTGCCTGGCGCATAGCCGAAATTTCTTCAGGGTCTTTGTGCATCCTCAATTCGGCGATAACGTCCTCTGCTGAAGTGAATGAAGATCCCGGCGAAGCGCTTTCTAGAAGACGCAGCTCCAACACTCTCAGCCTGCGGGGTTCTATACCAACGCGAGCGTTTTTACTGATCTCTAAGCCTTTTACAGCCTCCTTA
>DATCYX010000157.1:0-2525 GCA_036526235.1 Anaerolineales bacterium
CAAAGCTTTCTCCGTCGCGAACAAAGCTTAAAAGCCTACTATTGGCGAACGCACTATGAACCAGTGAAGATTTTTAATTACAATAATAGATTGGTTGCTGAAATCTATTCCATGCCAGCTGGCGGCCTGGGAGACATCAAAGAAGCGGGGTACTAAACTGACCCTTCTGCGGTCTTTAGCTTCAGTTCTTGTGATTGGCTTGGCTCGCCGTTTGGCAAAAGACATTCGACAATATGCCGGTCTCCCCCTGGCATTGTGTGGCGATATTCGTCACCTTTATTCTTTAGAAGCCTCTTCGATGCGCTGCCGGGCTAAATCCACGTACTCCTGGTTTGTGTCGTAGCCGACATAGTCTCGCCCGTCGTTCATGGCCGCCAGGCAGGTCGTGCCGCTGCCAACGAAGGGATCCAGCACGACATCACCCTTAAACGTAAATAGTTGGATCAAGCGATGGGGCAACTCGTCCGGGAACGGTGCCGGATGCCCAATCTTTTTTGCGGATACTGCCGGGAACGTCCACACGCTCTTGGTCCATTCCAGAAAATCATCCCGGGTGATGGTGCTCTCTCGATCCCTGCCATCTCGGCGAAAGGTCCCTTTTGAGAAGACCAGAATATACTCGTGCACATCGCGCAACACCGGGTTAGAAGCCGACTGCCAGCTCCCCCAGGCAGTGGATGAGCTGGAGCTGGGGCCTTTATTCCAGATGATCTCGCCGCGCATCAAGAAGCCAATCTCCTGCATTTGCTGGACAATATGGCTGTGAAGCGGGATATATGGCTTGCGCCCCAGGTTGGCCACGTTGACGCAGGCACGCCCGCCAGGAACCAGGACGCGATAGGTCTCCCGCCATACACGGTCCAGTAACCCCAGGTATTCGTCCAGGTTCAAGTCTTCGTCGTATTCCTTCTGGGCGTTATAAGGTGGTGAAGTGACCATCAGGTGCACACTGCAGTCTGGCAGCTCGTCCATCGACTCACTAGATTTGCAGAAAACGTGGTTGAGAACTCCTTCCGGAATAGCGTTTTCCACATAGGGCATTTGCTGGTCTCCACCCAGACCCTGGTATAGACGGCTGGCATAGAAACGCGATGCATCATGGCTGATGCGACCTGGGGTGCCAAAGGCACTAGTCTGCGTGTTATTACGCTTGCGCGGAGTTCTGCCCAATTCTTGCCCTTTTGTTATGCTAACCTGAAGCAGCTTGTGGGGTTATTGTACTATAGGCGAGAATAAACTCTTTGAGGATCTGAAGATGCCGAACACTCTTGTGATCTATAATCCAGCTGCTGGTCGTGGCCGCACCCAGTCGCATTGGCCTCGAGTCGAAAAGGCATTGGCTGATGCTGGCGTGGAGTTCGAGGCAGTAGCAACGCGCTCCCCACTCGAAGCGACCGCGCTCGCTGAACGAGCTCCGCAAAGCTACTCAAGCGTGGTTGGAGTAGGCGGCGATGGCACCCTGCACGAGATTGTCAATGGGCTGCTGCGCGCTTCGGGCGAGGCGGAAACCATCGCCGTGGGCATTGTCCCACTGGGCAACGGTGACGACTTTGCCAAAATGATACCGCCTGAGACTCCGGTTGGAGGCAAACCCTTTGATTGGCAGAATGCAGTGACAAAAATCGCTCGCGGTAAAACCCACTTATTCGATGTAGGGCGCATTTCCAGCAACCCACCACCCAGCAAGGCACACAATAGACCACATTATTTCATCAACAGCCTGGATGTAGGCTTCGGTGCCCAAGGTTCTCACAATTTCAGGACGATACCAAAATTTCTGAGCGGCCTGCCCGCCTATCTTGCCGCAGTGTTTAAGACGTTGATCAATTACTCCATCCCCAATGTTCGCATTCAATTAGATGACCAACCCGCTTTCGAACAATCCACAACCATTACTGCGGTAATGAACGGGCGCTGTTTTGGAAACGGATTTTGGGTTTGCCCTGAGGCGCGCGCAGATGACGGCTTTTTAGATGTAATGGTGGCTCAGGCTTTAGGGCGCGCCAGCATCCTCAGGCTGATTCCGAAAATCATGAAGGGGACGCATGTTAACGAGCCGGTCTTAAGCATGCATCGCGCCCGGCGCGTGGAGATCGAGTCGCAAGAACCCCTGCTGGTCGAAGCCGATGGCGAGTTTCCTTCCCTCGGAACACATCATTTGAAAATCGAAATACTTCATAAGAGGTTACGCATGATCGTCTAGCACTCAACCAAGCTAAAGAAAAATTCGGATTGCACTCATCTGAATTGCAATTTGCAAGTTCTTGGCTTACAATGGGGGATGTCAAGGTTCAATTACGGCAATATTCGCCAAGCAAAGGAGGAATCTATGTATGGAACCGTGGCGCGGTTACGGGTAAAGCCGGGCGCAGAAAAACAGCTTATCGAGATGAGCCAAAACGATATGGATTCACAGATGCGGGGCTATGTTGGTCAGTACGTCTATCACATGGATGCGGATCCCAATGAATATTATCTGGTGGTGATCTTCGAGAGCAAGGAGGCTTACTTCGCTAACGCAGATA
>DATCYX010000158.1:0-5408 GCA_036526235.1 Anaerolineales bacterium
GTTGAACACCTGCCCCAACACGTTCGGGATGGTCGGGTCGTAGGCAAAGTCCACGATCGAGAACTTCTGGTCCGGGTCAGCCTGGGCAGCTGCCGCAGTGGCGTCACCCAGCAAGAAGCCCACCGTCACGATGATATCGCAGCCCTCGTCGATAAAGGCCTTGATGTTCTTCTCGTAGTCGGTCTGCTGCTGCGATTCGAGGTATTTGCCCTCGATGCCTAATTCTGCCATGGCATCCTGTACGCCTTTCCAGGCTGTGGCGTTGAAGGATTTGTCGTCGATGCCGCCCACGTCGGTCACCTGGCAAGCCTTGAATGCGGCCTCAGGTGGAGGAGGGGGTGCAGTTGGGGGAGGTGCCTCTGTCTCCTGCACGGGTTCCGGCGGAGCTTCCGTCGGCTTCGGGGCGCAGGCGCTCAATACCAGAGCAGCCAGCATGAGAATAGCTAACAATTTATATATTTTTTTAGACATGCGATTATCTCCTCCTTAAAGAGATATGGAAACTTTATAATGTGAAATGGGTATTGGGGGAAGGAAGTGAGAAGTCTTTTCGTCCAGCTTACCTCCTTATTCTAAATCAAGATAAATCGATAAAGATCGCGCCAGTTAGGTTGCCCATGAGAATTCGAGCATTAAGGATGAGCTCTACCCGGCAACAAGTTTGTACAAGTCTAGCACGAAGCTTGTCAAAATGCAACCCGTCATTGCTCATATTTTATGAGACTTTCACAGTGTCGAAAGCCCTGATATAGACAAAGTCCTGGTTTACATTTTGCATGCCTGGGGCTAACGGCTCTCCCCAGTTTGGGGGTCCACGCCAGTATCGATATAGCCTGCCAGCAGGTCCGCCAGCATCTCATCGACCATGTGCTGGCGGCCAGGGCTGAGCAAATCCGGGTTTATGCCAGTAAAACCTAATGGCAGTGCGACTTGCTCGCCACTCTGACCTGCCAGAATCTTTGCCCATAAGTCAGGGACAACTTGAAGTATGTCTGATGTGCCAAGAGATGCCACCCAGTGGTCGCGCCAGGCATCTGATGGGGGGCCGGCAATGATAATATTGATGTCAGCAGCAGCCAAATCCGCCAGAAGCTGGTCGTCAGCTACCGCTGGATAGACGAAGACCGTCTCCACCTGCCAGGTTTCCAGGGATGCAACCGCCGCCTGCCAATCCTGCGGGCCAGCGCCAGCAGGCAAGTTGACGGCAATTGGATAACCCGTATTTGGATATGGAGGGTAGAACGGAAGGCAAAGCCCGCAGAAAAAGGTCATGCCGTTGCGGAAACCCAGGCTGGCTGATTTACCCCCGGTTGTCCCCGCTTCGCTCAGGACCCCTACCCGCCAGTCGTCCGTGATGGCAACAGCCAGGTAGCCAGCCAGGAAACCTAACTGGTCTGAGCGACCTGCCCGAGTGTCAACCGTCGTCAAGTTGGGGGCTGGCTGAGCGCCTGGCATATCCAGGGCGAGAAACTGCGTCTGTGGCGCAGCCGCAACTAAGGAGTTAAGGTTATCCTCGGGTGGTATGGCGACAACAACACGCACATTTTCTAACTCGCCCGCGCTTAATGAAGATACAACCTGATAACCCAATCCGGCTTGCTCCGCCAGACGGGGCAAAACCGATTGCAGCGCATCAGAAAGCCCCGGATTGGAGCCCGCAGGGGCGAGCAAAACTGCCTTTGACGCTTCGCTGGTTGCCGGAGGCGAGGGTGTGACAGTCTCAGTGGGAGGCGACGTAACCGTCAGCGCCACGACGGTCGGCGTTGGGTCGGCGGGTGAAGCCTCCCCGCAGGCAGGCAGAACAAGAATTGCTAAGAGTATAAATAAATTTAGGAAATATCGACGCAATAGTAAGCTCACCAGGATTAACCTTCCAGGGGATTGTTCATCTAATTTCAAATTCCTTCAGTAACTTCTTTTCTCTTCTTCTCTCGATCAAGGCTCTCACTGTTACGTATTCTTCAATTCCCGACCCGATCAGCTTCTTCTTGAGAAGCTCATCCACTTGAAAAAGACCGGCAGAATTGTTCATCAGGATATTAATTTGGATGGGTTTATCCTCTCCCTCAGCAATCTCCACCTTGTCGATGGCTGCCGCAGAGACCGAATAAATATCCACGTTTCCCGCTTCATATGGGATTCTGGAACGACCTTCGCTCATATCCAGCGCGTCCGCGACCCTTACAATCCCGGCCTCTATCGTGTTGGGTTTGCCGCCGCTGCGGTGAGCGATGATGGCATGCAGGACTTCCGAAGTGACAATCGTTCTTTCTTCTACCGGCAAGAAGTCTATTATCTTATGAAGAATATCATTTGCCAGGAACAGGCTAAATTCTTCATGGCCTTCGCGGCTGATCGACATGCCTAAATCGTGCAAAAGGCTTGCCAAAAGGACGACAAGCTCAGCATATTGGTCTGAGAGGCCAAAATATTTCGTAATCGACATTTCAATATCATGTTTCAACAGGATGCGCGTCAGCCTCAGGGCGATGTTGGCAATAATCTGGACGTGCACGGGGCCATGATCGCTCATCCCCATCCGGTCAATGGCATTGACATTGATCACTCTCCAGAGGGTATTTACCTCGACGTCGTTATTGATATTATCCAATGCCTTTTCAAGCAACTCATTTCCGGCGGTGGGAACATATATCTTTTTGGGTTGGGGGGTCTTTTTGGGTTGCATAGTAAATATAAAATGATATACGGATTTTTCTGACTTATTGAGTATCATTATAACTTGATACTGTCTCCTGCCTTACATTCATTAACAGGGCAATCGCATTTGGGCGATTTTCCACCACTGAGGAGAGAAAATGGGGTGTTTTGGTGGGGGTATGCCCCTCAGGGCATATGCAATTGCCCTGCATTCATTAATCGCAATTTACCATTCCCCTATCTCTTTTGTTATAATAACGAACATGAAATATCACATTTGGACCGAGGGCTGCCAGATGAACGTGGCCGATTCGATGCGCGTGGCATCAGCGCTCGAACACCTAGGCTACCAGTCTGTGTATCGCGCCGATGAAGCGGACGTGATCGTGCTGAATACTTGCGTGGTTAGGCAGAGCGCCGAAGATAAAGCCTACGGGCGTCTGCATTCATTACGCCCGCTCAAACAGCAACACCCAGAACTAGTGATCAACTTGATGGGATGTATGGTGGGGATAAAAGGATATGATCATCTAAAGAAACGTTTTCCGTTTGTAGACGTGTTCTCTCCACCATCCGATCCTGGCCCGCTTGTGGCCTACCTGACACAAGATGAAAGCCGCGAGCTGGAACAAGCGGAGACTGAACGGCGTTTCGCCCTGATGGACGCGCAACCCGGCGACGACGGCAGCTTGCTCCTTCCCCTTCACGAGCGCAACCGGCTGGTGGCAGCGCATGTCCCGGTGGTATTGGGTTGCTCGCATGCCTGCACGTTTTGCATCATCCCCTATCGTCGCGGGGTGGAACGCAGCCGCCATGTGGGTGATATCGTCAGTGAAGTGCGCTCCCTGGTCGATCAGGGGGTCAAAGAGGTCACCCTGCTTGGGCAGATTGTTGACCGCTACGGCAAAGATATCCCGGACGGTCCAGACCTGGCCTCCCTACTGCGCATCACCCACCAAGTGGAAGGTCTGGAGCGCATCCGCTTCTTGACCTCTCACCCCAACTGGATGACTGACGAGCTGCTGGACACGGTAGCGGAGCTGCCAAAAGTCATGCCGCATATCGAGGTGCCTGTGCAGGCAGGCGATGACCAGGTACTCGAAAACATGAAACGCGGCTACACCGCCGATGACTACCGCCGGCTGATCCAAAAGATCCGGGAGCGCATCCCGCTTGTCTCCATCGCCACTGATATCATCGTCGGCTTCCCCGGCGAAAGCGAAGCCCAATTCCAGCGCACTTATGACTTGCTGGCAGAACTTAAGATGGATGTGGCTCACCTAGCGCGTTACTCCACGCGCCCGGGGACAGTCGCCGAGCGGCGCATGCCCGACGACGTGCCCGACCAGGAGAAATGGCAACGATTCCGTACCCTGGAGGAGCTACAGGAGAACATCGCCACCGAGATCAACGCCGGCTATCTGGGCGAGGTAGTTGAAGTGTTATTCGAAGAGAAGGTGCGTGGTCGCTGGAAAGGGCGCACACCCACCAACAAATTGGTCTTTGTCGAGAGTAAAGCAGACTTGCACGGTCAGGTGCTTCCAGTAGAAATCACCTGGACTGGCCCATGGTCTATGCAGGCCAGGCTGAAAAACCAGCGTGGGGCGGAGATTCCACTCGATCTGGTATCGATCTCCATATAAAACAATAAACTTAGGCTCTTTCGGAAGACATAAAACACCCTAAATTTAATATGTTTCGCAGCCGATTTTCCCACCCCCTCGTTCCCCCTCCCACCGCCTGCGGCTTCGGGAGGGGGATGATTAACGGAAAAACGGGTTATTGGGCGGCGGAAACGCCGCCCAATAACCCGTTTTTCCGATATTTTCCCCGCCCTTCCTGCGGGGGAGGGCGGGGTTAGGGGTGGGTGGGGGTAGTAATAGGTACGACCCAGTCCGAAAGATCGAATACAGGAGGCGTCGCGTACAATTCTTAATCGAAGTGCGGTTGCAAATTTGCTCATATCATTGTACACTGAGATTTGGAACCTGAAAGGTGGACTCAGCGTCCATATTCAGGAAAGGAGAATGACCTTGCGTACCACATTAACAACTACTATAGCAATTCTAATGCTTCTGGTTTTGAGCGCCTGCAGCTTGCCTGGCAGCGAAAGTGAACCCACGCAGGTATCTGTGGAAGCCGTCTACACAGCCGCGGCACAAACCTTGGAAGCCAGACTCACTGAGACGGCGGCAGCCCAGCCGACCGAAATCCCAACTACCACGCCCAGACCACCAACAGAGACACCCGCGGAGACTTCGACTCCCGAGTTCACCCCAACGGCTTCTTCTACACCGGAGCCGACCGGCCCTATGATTACGGTCCGAATTGGCTCTAACTGCCGCAAAGGCCCCAGCACCGCCTATGAACCGCCGATAACCACGCTGGCAGAAGGGCAAAAAGCCGAGATACAAGGTCGAAACTCGAACAGCTCCTGGTGGTACGTGCAAATCCCTGGCAGACCCGGTCAATACTGCTGGATATTTGGGGATAATGTCAGCGTACAGGGAGAAGTCACTGCTGTATCAGTGATCGCTCCCCCACCCATACCGGTCACAGCCACTTCCACACCGAAACCGGATGTGCGCTTTGACCCCTCCTTCAACAACATCCACGAATGCGGCGGAGAACCCTTCGCCATCTTTGAGATCGACAATATCGGCAAAGAAGACTTCGAATCGATGAGCCTGAAGATCGAGGATACGGATGACGATGAAGAAATCTACTCCGCCTCCAGCGACAATCCATTC
>DATCYX010000159.1:0-3372 GCA_036526235.1 Anaerolineales bacterium
CCACATAGCAGGCCAAAAGGCAATAAAGATTATCACGCCTACCAGACCCCACATCAAGATGGGCCAAATACAAGACCAGATGGTTTGGTAAGCCTTCAAGCCCAAATTGGGCGAGCGAAGACGACGCCAGACATCGACTAATGCCCACAACCCAACTGCTGGTACCAGCAAGAAGCCTGGCGACTTGGTTAGCCATGCAAATCCAGCTACTGCTCCAGATATCATTAAATCGACGCGCCTTCGATCATGGCTATACGCTAAAAATGCAATGAGCGAAAGGAGCATTAAATTACCAAGCAGCCCATCCAGGTGCAAGATGCGCGTTAACGCCAGGTGGAAAGGATCAAAGGCGATCAACCCAAAGCCGATCAATGCAGGTAAAAGGCCCATCAGGCGTCGAGCATAAAGGAAGGAAAGCGCCAAAGCGAGCACATTTCCCAACACGACGAAAAAGCGACCAGCAACCAGCACATCTAAATTGGATTTTTCAGCAAACCTGTCGATGTAATAATCGAATTGCCGGAGTTGGACCTGTCCCAAGCCAGTTCCCCGATAACCAGGATAACTTGCCAGAAATCCAGCTGTACCAGCCCACATGATAGTCACCCCTGGATGCTCTTTTTGGTATGTAGAGGCCGGATCGCGGTGTGTGAGTGCATAATAAAAATTAGCTGACCGGTAAAGCCATAATGGTTCATCGGAGACCACATAACGGTCAAGTCCGAAGAGACGCGGCAGCCAGATTGCCAGCACAACCAGGGCTATTGCAAACACATCGCGACGCATATTCACATCAGAAGCTATTCAGTTGGAGAGTCACTTATCGAAATTGGGTAAATCTTTTTCATTATAGTTTCTGTCTACCAGCATAACCGGCATCCACATCATGCCAGTACTCGATAAGCTCTTCGCCATAACGCCAGCACAGATAAACCTCACGACCGTCCCGCAGGGAAGGAAAATCCAGCAATCCTAAGTTAATGTCTTTCAGTAATATCCCTGTGGATTGTATCTGGCGCGCCAGATCATTCAAGCGGGCGAATTCCTGCGCCATTAGGCTGGCGGCTTTGCTGCCACCGTTACCAACCGCCTTCTGCAGTGCAGGCCATGTCTCAGGCTGGCGCTCCAGGATAGACTTGCGAATTTCCAACATCTCTTGAACCAGTGGTTTCAAGGTCTTCAAGGCTTCGTTAGCTTGTTCAACAGTGAAGTAGCGCGGCATCTTTTCAACCCCATCCATGATAGGCTCGATCGAGCACTTCGATGGTGTGCCAGACCGGTAAAGAATGTCCCACTTGCGCTAAATGGGTGCGCATTTGTACAATGCAGCCGATGTTGCCCGTGACAACCGCTTGGGCTTCGACGCTCGCGATGTGCATTGCTTTGCGCTCGCCTAGTCGACGAGCAGTCTCGGGTTGCTCGATATTATATAAGCCCGCCGACCCACAGCACAAGTCACCTTCGGGAAGAGCCACCAGGGTAAGGTTGGGGATTAGCCGCAATAGTCGGCGAGGTGCCTCCATGATTCCCTGGGCATGTGCCAGGTGGCAAGCGTCATGATAAGCCAGTTTGAGCTGATTCGGCAGTGGTGGAGGTTCTTCGATACCCAAATCATCCAGGAAGGCGCTGATATCGTAGACCTTATGAGCAAATCGCTCGACCAAATCCAACCAGCCATCTTCATCATCCACCCCATTCTGGCTCAAGCTGAACAGTAAGGGATAATCTCTCATCCCTGACCCACACCCGGCGGCGTTGGTTACCACTGCATCAACATCCTTAGGGAAGAGGCGTAGATTGTAGGTAGCCTGAGCGCGCGCCAGGGAAATCTCGCCAGCGTGCAAAGCCAGCGCCCCGCAACAACCTTGCCCCTGAGGGATCACCACCTCAACGCCATTGCGCGCCAGAACACGCAGGGTAGACCAATTGATCTGAGGGGCAAGCACCTGTTGGGCACAGCCGGTCAGCAGCGCCACGCGTGCTTTTCTAGGTCCAAGGGCTGGAAATAAATCTGGTAGGGGCTGGCTGACCGGCAACACCCCGGGGAGCAAGTCCAGCATAGCGCGCACCTGCTTAGGCAGCACCCCCTGAAACGGGCGGGCAGCCTTGCCAGCTTGAGCAGCTACCCGAAACCGCTCAGGGGATGGCAGGCTATCCAGAGCTAGTTGGCGGGCTGCGCGCTGAGTCAAAGGCCTGCGCCGGCGCTCCTGGGCAAAGGAACGGAACGGCGTGACGAGTTCGCCATAAGGCACTCCTGAGGGGCAGGCGCTGACACAGCCCAGGCATCCCAGGCAGCGGTCTATGTATGGCAAGGCCTCTTCCAGCTCAACCTCCCCCTCCAAGACGGATTTCATCAGAATAATCCGCCCGCGCGGTGAATCCATCTCCTCACCAAGCAAGTTATAGGTGGGGCAGGCTGGCAGGCAAAAACCGCAATGCACACATTTTCCCACTGCGTTAGCCATGTGCTCGCCCATGGCACCTAAAGTTTCAACCGGTATAGTGTGTTGCATACTCAGCACATGTCCTGATATTCATGGTTCACCCAAACTTACACTGGGGGTCTAAGGCGTTTTTCACCCTGCGGGCAAAAGCATCTCCAACCCTCTTCCCGAGAAAAGGCTGGTCGACTGAACCTAAAATCGCCAGGCCAGAGAACCCCTGCTCTTGCAGTAATGCATGCAACGGCTCGATCGAGCCCTGCCAGGCTATCCAGGCCAGGTTGCCCCCCGCGCTGTAGCGGCGTAATGCGCCGTGATCTGCAAGCCACTCATCCAAGGGCGGAACGCGTTGGGGGGTGATTGGTACTTTGACCAAGGCATGTCCCGGCTCAACCCATAAAAATTCACGCGCTGTGCGCCATAGTTCAGCCTCGGTACTGCCCTCAAATCTGGAAAATGCTTCGGCATTAACACCTTGCCCCTGCGGCAGCGCAAGCAGCTCACTGCGCAGCCGATCCAAACGTGCAGGCAGAGTCTCCGGCAGCCCGCCGAGACGCACAAGCAACGCACAACCCCCCTCGTGCACTTCCAGGTCAAGCGCGAAAAGCTCGAAGGGCGTGGCGGTTAATTTGGTGAGAGCAGCCAGAGCACCAGACACAGCAGGGTATTCAACCCGCAGTGTTAAATATTCAGCCGGCTGAGGGAACACCTTCAGGGTTACCTCCACCAAGACACCATAATGCCCCAGGCTGCCCACCATGAACTTGGATAGGTCGAAACCAGCCGCGTTCTTCACCACTTTTCCCCCGCTGCGCACCAGGTTGCCCATGCCATCCACAAATTTTATGCCCAGCAGAAAATCACGCAGCCCGCCGAGACGCACAAGCAACGCACAACCCCCCTCGTGCACTTCCAGGTCAAGCGCGAAAAG
>DATCYX010000160.1:0-11967 GCA_036526235.1 Anaerolineales bacterium
GGCTCACATTTGCCAGCTACTAATAAAAGAGGATAAGAACGATGGTTTAGCCTGGTCTATGCTCGGACAGGCAACCGCCGAACTTGGCGATACCACTGCTGCCCTGGATCACCTGCAACATGCCACACAGCTCACCCCAGAGCTCTCTGCCCCCTGGCTGGCACTCGCACAACTTTACGAGAATATGGGTCAACCCCAAAAGGCTCTAGAAACATTACAAGCCTCTGCACTAACCGCTCCTGATCAACCGGAGATACATCTGGCACTGGCAGAGGCCTATTTGGCAGAGAATGCCAGCACTCAGGCACTCTCCTCGCTGCGAATGGCATCCAGCCTGGTAGCTGAAAAATCGGTTGATGACACATCACCAGACTACTGGGTGGGTACGTCTAAAATCAAAGCCGGTAACCGCAGCCTGGCAGACCAGATCGCATTGCGGTTAGGACAAACCCTGCACCAACTAGGCCATCATGACGAAGGGCGCCAAACTCTGGAGGAGGCCTACAGCCGTTCGCCCAACGACATCGATGTTGCGCAAGCTTATGCACGCGTCTTGCTCGCCCTTGGGAACGTGAGCGCAGCAATCGAACCGTTGGAGACCGTGGTGAAAGCTGGCCCATCCAACGTCACACCCTACCTAGATTACGCCTGCAGTGTGCTTGAGCTGCAATCTGAGCATGGAAATGGTGCCGCCATTGAGAATGCCATATCCGCTATCCGCACCGCTCAGCAGCTTGAGCCGGATAATCTCGAAGTCCCCGCACTGCTCGCCTTCGCACTAGCGGCTAACAATGAGCTGCCTCCTGCAATGGAGGCATACCGGCAAGCGCTGGAAAGCGATCTTGCACAGGATCCACATTGGCTGGCTCGCCTTTCCTTGGGATTAGGTAAAGCTGCACACCAGCTTGGTCAAATCGAGACCGCGATCGCAGCGCTTCAGGAAGCCAGCCAGGCCGATCCATCCAATTCCCAGATCCAGCGCAGCCTGTCAGAGGCATACGATTCCGCTGGACTGGTGGAAGATGCGTATCAGGCGGCACGGGCTGCCTTGTTGCTTGCCCCAGGCGATGTCGAGAACCTCAACTGGTTTGCTAACCAGGTACTGAATCTGAAAGGGCGACCAGGGGGTGAATTCCCGGATGCCCATAATGAAGCTATTGAGTCGCTAGAGCGAGCTACCCAAATCGCTCCTCAGCGGGGCGACTTGTGGTTGAGATTGGGAGGCTTGCAACTCCAATCTGGCAATCGCGCGGGTGCTGTGGACGCCTTAATGTATTTGGCTGACCCAGAAAGCCCCGTCTCTGAAAGCTCTGCAAATAACCTCTACCAGGCTGCGCAATGGTTAAATGAGCTGGGCAAGGCAGATTCGGCAGTGATCTGTTTGGAGCGCGCCCTTCAAAGCGGCTTGGAGGCTCATACGCCAGCTGGACCTAGCTTGCTCGATATGCTCACATCTCTTTGTGCGGCTCACCGCCAGGTTGGCGATTTGCCGGCGGCATTACAGGCTCTGGATCAGGCCATTGCCATCAATCCGGATGAGCCAGAGCTGTACTTGCAAAAGGCAGACATTCTACTGGGTATGAGCCAGACTGATGGCGACGCAAATGATAGTCAAGCATTCGCAGAGCAAGGGGTTGCCTGTCTCGAAGCTGCCATGAAACTAAATCCCCATAATCCCGATCTACACTATCGCGCCGCTCTGACACACCGGGCTGCGGGAGAGTTACATTTGGCTCTGGTGCACGCAACCGAGATGGTCGATATCAGTGCTTCCCTATCCCAGGCCATGCGAGCTCGCTCACTCGCGGCCGATCTCTCACTGGCTATGCTGCAGCCTGTTCAGGCGCGCACATTTTTAGAGGCAAATTTGCCGCCCAGCCCTCCGAATGAGATGGTTGAAGATAATGTGCTACTCGATTACTATACGATGCGCGCCGAGTTGGCTCTGGAAGCAGGTGACGAGCGGGGTGCCGTTGAGGAGCTGGTACATATACTCGAGGTTGCTCCCGACGATCCGCGTCTGCTGGCTATTCAGGCACGCGTCATCCTCCAGCGCGATGATCCTCAGGCTGCTTCGAGCATGTTAGAGAATGTACTTAAAGGCATGGGTGACCCTTCAAAAGCCCGCTTAGCCTTGCTTCGCTCGGCAGCACAAGCTGCGCTTGAGCTGGGTCAATGGGAAGTGGCTATCCAGCTTTGCCAGCAAGCGATCAGCACTGCACCATTGGAGCCTCGTTCGCACCTTGACCTCGGTCGCACTTTGGTGCTTCGGGCAGAATTCTCCACAATGTGCCAAGCACTTGGAGCCATAGGGCGCGCAGGGGACCAGCAAGCATTTTCGGATGAAATTCAGCCTACCGTTGAGACGGCTCTACAAAAGACCGAGGAACAGATCAAAGCCTGGGAGGCTGATGGCAGCATAAAATTGGCAAATTCCCAAAACGGCGAGACGTCCGGCCGGATAAAAATTAAATGGGTAGATCCCGAGGCGCAAATCCATCGCTGGCGGACGCGTGGGCAGGCAATCTTCCAGCCTGGCAGCGAAGCCGTGAAAGCCTTGGCAGCCTTACCACCCACCGCTGATGATGCTGCTGCGCGCATAGCCTGCTTGCGGGAGATGGGTGACCTCACCACCGCTGGGTTGGTGGCTCGAGATTATCCCCAGCATCCCCTGGTGCTACTGCAATTAGCCCTCACATTATTGGACGAAAAACCGCGCCAGGCGATGGCTGCCATCCATGCAGCTGCCGACTCACTGTCTCAGGCTACCGCAAACCGTCGATTCCGATCTGCTTTTAGCCTTAAGGAGATCTCCCCACTCGTCTATGCCCTGCTAGCCAACCTTTTCCACCGTGATGGCAACCGCGTCAGCGATCGAGATAACGCCTTACAAGCCATACTGAATGCACTTTCAATATGGCCAGATGAGCCTCGTTGGCATGTGTTAGCCGCCGAGATCTATTTGGCAGGTGATCCAATGGATAGCCAGGGTGATCTGGAAGCGGCGATCAACCACTTGGAGCGTGCCACAAAGCTCGATCCAGAATATACCCCCTCGTTAATCGTGCTCGGGCAAATGTACCTAAGGGAAGGCTCAATACAAAGGGCAATGCAAACTTTCGAACAGGCTGCACAGGCTGCTCCGGGTGAAGCCGAGCCATGGATGTGGCTTGCTCAAGCCTGCCGTAGTATGGGCAAAATGGAACAAGCTGCTGCACACGCCGAACGGGCTGTCACACTGGCTCCCAACTATATCAAGCCCCTGATTCTACGCGGCGAGATCGCCCTGCAAGATGAAAATCCACGCGGGGCACTGAGCCGGGCCGAGGCCGCTCTACGTATCCAACCAGATGATCCCGACGCGCTCCTGCTACAAGTGCGCGCCTTAAATGCCCTGGATCGGTATGAGGAAGCCCTCGGAACACTTGAGAAAGCTCTTTCTCTGGCTTCCGATCCGCTGCCCCTCTCCATGGAAAGAGTAAGACTGCTTCGACGTGCCCAGGGAAACGAGGCTGCCCTCCACGCCATCCAATCTTTGGCCGATCACTATCCCGATGAACCCCGCGTGATGACGCTGCAAGCGGAGGTGCTGGAAGCCGCGGGTGACAGTGAAGCTGCTATTCGCGCAGCTCAACGCGCGCTGCGCGGCCAAGCTGGAGCACCAGTGATCTCAAAGGTCGATCAAGCAAGTTTGCACTTCCTGCTCGGCAGATTGTTGCGCAGCACCGGGCAGCTTGACCAGTCTTTGCACCATCTAAGCGAGGCAATCCATTTAGCACCCGATCAAGTAAACGGCTACCTGGAGATGGGGCACGTCCACCTGGAGCGCCGCGAGCACACCCAAGCATTAAGCGCCTACCGGCAGGCAATCACTGTGTCACCAGGAGACTATCGGGCCTACTACTCGATTGGTCTGGCGCTCAAAGAGAGCAGGGATTACGTTGGTGCAGAAAAAATGCTGCGCCGCGCAGCAGAGCTGGCGCCCGACGATGTCAGCATACATCGTCTATTAGGGGCTGTCGTAGCGCTCAATCTGGTACACAATCGCCGTGAGCCAACCCGTGAAGCCAGCCGTCCAATGTAAGCCAGCCTATTTAGATGTTGGTTGAAATACACCGATGACATCATCGCAAAATCTACCTTCTTCTATTCATCCCATGTCACGCCACCTGTTGGTCAGGGTGGTCCAGGCTGCAATTCAGCTAGGGCACACACGTTTTGCACGGCAAGCTTGTCTAAACTGGCTGGCGGCTTACCCAGGGGATCTGCCCGTCAATTTGCTGTACGCCAATGTCCTGCTACAAGATGGTCGTAACGAGCAAGCCATACCGATTTTAGCGCGGTTGTGCCAGGTCGATCCAGAATATCTGGATGCCGTACAGGCATACTTGAGAGCCCAAAAGGGGCTGCACAACCCGGGAGAGGCACAATCCAAAAATGCGCGACGGCGGCGCCAAAGGTTACAAAACTCCACCAATGATATCTTGAACTGGGCAATGGCTTTGGGCGTCAACCCTAGGGCAGAGAAAGCAACAACACTGCCCACCTCTTCCCAAGAAGCCAGCACGCCGATCTGGAGCGAGCAAGTCCTCCAGGCACGACGGGCTTTAGAGGCAAGCATTGCCAGCGACGATAAGAACCATGAGCTGGATGAGGCAGAGATCGCCCTGACCCCTGCTCTTGCAAACAGCTCAGCCTCCCCTTTGGTGGGCGTCACACAATTGAGGGTATTAAAAGCCAAAAACAACCCGACGCAAAGCATTCGCGGTCTTGCCGAATATTACCTGCAGCAATGGCCAGAGTGCGTGCAATTTCAATTATTCCTGGCAGAGACTTTGATGGAAACAGGCCAGGAGGAGGAGGCAGTCGCGCTCTTGCATCGAGCGGCTGCGCGGGATCTGACGGGTCAGGTAGCCATTCGCCTGTGGGGAAGAGGTCACCCATACCGGTCTTTGTGGCCTGAGCGGTTGGAGCATGCGCTGGATATACCTATCCCTGCCCAGGTAGCCGCCGCGTTAGGCTGGAACCAACTGCCTGTGGGCGAACCTATCGCCATCCCTCTCAAGAGAGACGAAGCGCGGCCAGTTAACCACCCAGTCCCAAAAGGTGTAGAAAAACCACCTTTGACGATTGATAACCATGCTTCATCGGAGACGAGCGCTACAGAGTCTGCAGGAAGTCCAAAACCAGTTTTTCCTACCATTCCAGAGACTTTAAGATCTGTTCAGGTAGAGCTGGAGAAAGTGGCTCAGAGGCTACAACAGCCTGAGCTGGCGCGCGCTGATGGACGCTTTCCAGTATACGTGATCATGACCACGCAGAAGGGATTGCACGCCCAATACGGAGAAAAGGCTTCTGTCCTTACAGCTGAAATGCAGCGACTAGCCCAGGCGGTGGGGGCGCGTCGAGACTGGCGGTCTGTGCTCTTTTTTGCCGATGAAGGTCTGCCACCCGACGTACGATCTGCTCGCCCATCCGACCCTTGGGCGATCAAACTAGCCTTGGCAGACTTAGATGCCCACTTGGGATGTAAAGGCGAGATGATCGGTGCCGTGCTAATTGTGGGTGGACCGGAGGTCGTCCCATTCCACCATCTTCCAAATCCGGTGGACGATGCTGATGATTACGTGCCCTCAGATAATCCCTACGCCACACGTGATGAAAACTACTTCATCCCTGAATGGCCTGTTGGGCGTCTTCCAGGCGGCGTTGCAAAAGACCCCAGTGGATTGCAGAACATATTAAAATCGCTAACTGATCAGCACATTGCCTTAGCAAAACACAGCAAGCCCAGGAACAGTCCTTGGTGGATCGCTTGGTTGAACTGGCTACTACGCAGGCAAGCGGAACCTTTCAACTCCAAGCATAAGCGCCCCAGCTTTGGCTATACTGCTGAGGTTTGGCGCAAGGCTTCGCAGATCGTTTTTCGACCTATTGGGGAAGCTAAAGCTCTTCGAGTTTCACCCCCCCTCAGCGCAAGCGGACAATCTATGGTGCCTCTTCCCTCTGGCAAGTTAGCTTACTTCAACCTGCATGGTCTGGTAGATGCAGTGGAGTGGTACGGGCAAAGTGAAGCAGTCACATCTTCTGGGAACGGATCGGGCGTACCGAACGAAGACCAACGCGACTACCCAATCGCCATTCGCCCACAAGACATTGTCAACAGCGGGCACGCACCTCAAGTGGTCTTCAGCGAAGCTTGCTATGGAGCGCATATCTTGGGGAAGAGCATTGAAGAGGCCCTGGCACTCAAGTTTTTACAAGCGGGCAGCCAGGCGATGGTTGGCTCTACCTGCACAGCCTATGGATCGATTAACACCCCCCTAACTGCCGCCGACTTCCTGGGTCACGCCTTCTGGAGCGCCCTCAAACAGGGCAGCCCAGCCGGGGAGGCTCTGCAACGGGCGAAGGTCTCCTTGGCACGCGAGATGCACCGCCGGCAAGGTTATTTAGACGGCGAAGATCAGAAAACCTTGATCTCCTTCGTGCTGTACGGAGACCCATTAGCCCAACCTTTAGGGCAGGTACGGCAGGCGAAGGGAAAGTTCCGCCCAGCGGTGCTGCGCCCGCTGAAACCGCCGCGCGGCGTAAAGACTATCTGCGATCGAGTGCGATTAGAGGATCAGGAAAACCCCCTACCGGCTGAGGTGGTGGATTACGTCAAATCCATCGTCGAGCAGTACTTACCCGGCATGAAGGGAGCGCAAGTATCTTTTAGCCAAGAACATATAGATTGCAACATGGACGGGCACTTATGCCCCACAGGTCAGTTGCACATGAAACATCATGGAAAGAGTACACCATCAAGACCCTCGCCAGCGTCAGCTCAGACATCTCGAGGTAAGAACCCTAATGCATTACAACCAACCCAACAAAGACGCATAGTGATCCTAAGCAAAGAGGTTGGTAGCGCAGCCCACGTGCACCGCCATTACGCCCGCTTAACCCTAGATGAACAAAATCGATTAGTGAAGCTGGTGGTCTCCAGATAAATTGTCAGCGATATATTCGAGCGAAGATGCAGGCTCTTCGTAATCCCCGCTGCGGGTGGCAAGATTTGAGCAGGGCAATTGCAATATACCCTGAGGGGCATGCGCAATCCCGTAAAAAGAGTGTTTGGGGTGTTTTGGTGGGGGCATACCCCCACCAAAAGACCACATTTTCTCTCCTCAGTGGTGGGCAATCGCCCAAATGCGATTACCCTATTTGAGCGTGCAGTAAAATGACTCCATGGTTTAATGGTATGATAGCAAGCCATGAGAAATCGCAGTATTTTTTCTCCACTGCGCTGGTTCTCGGCGTTTTTCCTGCTCGCAGCGCTGGTGCTCTCAGCTGTCCAACTGGCGCGTTATAGTAGGGTACGGGCATACTTCCCTCCCGGCCTAAAAATTGCCGGCATACCCGTGGGTGGGATGGATCGACAACAAGCGGCCCAGCGCCTATTGGAAGCGTATTCAACTCCGGTAGAATTGATCTACAACAACTCCCCCATCCAGATCACCCCCGGCGTGCTCGATTTTCAGCTCAAGCTGGAGGATATGCTGGCAGCCGCCGATTTACAGCGCACTCAGCAACCTTTCTGGCAAGGCTTCTGGGATTACCTATGGGGGCGAGCATCCACGCCAATCGAAGTACCACTGCGCTCGTCCCATTCCGAAGCGCGCCTGCGCTCTTATTTAGAAAATGAGATCTCCAAACGCTACGATCAACCCCCAGTCCCCCCCAGCCCGGTCGTAGGTACGGTGAATTTTCAACCCGGCTCTCCTGGGACAGAATTGGACGTTGAAAATGCGATCCCCAGCATTGTGAGCGCAGCGCGATCGCTTTCGCTACGCCAGGTCGTATTGCCGCTTCAACGTTCCGAGCCCCCGCGTCCCGCATTCCAAAACCTCAAGGTGCTGCTTAAGCAGACCATCGACCTGACAGAGTTTGATGGTCTGACAGGGATTTACCTGCTCGATCTGCAAACCGCTCAGGAAATCCACATGGAATACATGCAAGGGGAAGAGTTATCCTTGCAGCCCGATGTTGCATACACCGCCTCCAGCATGATCAAGATACCCATCATGATATCCGTGTATCGCCGTCTGGGAGAGAACCCTGACTCAGAGACTTTAAAGCTGCTCAATGACATGATCACCAAGTCTGGAAACGAGACGGCGGACTGGTTGATGGACCGCGTGATGGAGCCAGGTCGAGCGCCGTTGATAGTAAGTGAAGATATGCAAGCCTTGGGATTGCAAAACACCTTTATGGCAGGCTATTTCACCCTCGGCTCACCGCTACTGGTACGCTACGAGACCCCCGCAAACCAACGTGCAGACATCAACACCGACCCCGACCCCTACAGCCAGACCACACCCACGGAGATTGGCATGCTTCTGGAGGACATCTACCAATGTGCTATCTCAGGGGGCAGCGCGCTGCAGGCAGTTTATGCTGGCGAGATAACCCAGGGTGAATGTCAGGCAATGATCGATTACCTGAAAAACAATCATTTGCCCGCCCTGCTCACCGCGGGCATACCTGAAGCCACCCAAATCGCTCACAAGCACGGTTGGGTTTCGGATTTAAACGGCGTGATCAATACTATCGGCGACGCGGGGATCATCTACACCCCTGGCGCCAACTACGTACTGGTGATCTTCCTTCACCATCCTCAACAATTGGTGTGGGAGCAAGCCACCACAATGGTAGCCGACCTATCGCGGGCGATTTACAATTACTACAATCTGCCAAGCCAGTAAATTCTCTACACTCAACCGCCTCAATAACCCTAGAATCCAGTAGCGAAGCAGACAGTGAAACCCAACACGAAAAAGGGTTTAGCCGTTCTACCCCTAACCTCTTTCTTTCAGATACTCGCGAATCATGATGGCAGCCGTCGCCCCTTCCCCAGCAGCAGAAGCGGCCTGCTTGGTCGAACCTGCTCGCACATCGCCAGCGGCGAATAAGCCCGGCTTGCTCGTCATCAATGACATATCGGTGGTAATAAATCCGTAGCTGTCTACATCAACTTTAGACTTAACCAGATCGCTATTGGGTGAAAGACCAATAAATACAAACACACCATCGTACTGCAATTCTTTTATATCTCCGGACCCTCTATCTTCAATAACCACAGATTCAAGGCGATTATCTTTCACCTTGAATTCTTTAACCGCATGGTTTACTGTTACCGACATCTTGGATTTTTCGGCGACTTTTTCCTGCAGAATTCGGCTGGCTTTCACCTGTGGTGAGAATTCCACGATATCCACCTGACTGGCAAATTTCGTGAGAAACAAGCCTTCCTCGAAACCACTGTTGCCGCCCCCAACGACCAATAATTTCTTACCTTTATAGAATGCCCCGTCACAGGTGGCGCAGAAATGCACGTTAGTACCGATCAAATCATCCTCACCTGGAATGTTCAGGCGCCGGTACCTGGCGCCAGTAGCCAATAACAACGCCCTTGCTCCATATTCAATCTTATCCCCAGTGAGAGCACAAACATACGGACCTTGAGGGAAAACGTCTAAAACTTCGTTGGCTTGCAAAATCTCAGCCCCAAAGCGACGAGCCTGCCGGCTTAAACGTTCTGCGAATTCTCCGCCAGAGATACCTTCATCGAAACCCGGATAATTCTCCAAAACCTGCGTGATCCCGACCTGCCCGCCAAGGCCAGCCTTTTCAATCACCAAAGTATCCAGTCCTTCTCGAGCCAAATAAGTAGCCGCGGTCAAACCAGCAGGACCGCCGCCAATAATGATCACATCGTAGAATTGGCGCTGCGCTTTCGTCTGTAATCCAAGATGTGAAGCTAACTCAGAATTGGAGGGCTCAACCAGGATAGAGCCATCCGGAAAAACAATGGTTGGAATTATCCGCTTCCCGTTATTGACTTTTTCCACATAAGCCATTGCTTCCGTATCCTGTTCGATATCCACATTGATATAGGGGATACGCTGCTCGCCGAAGAATTTCTTGGCGCGCTTGCAATCCGGGCACCAGACAGTGCTATATACAACTATTTCCTTATTCGCTGAATCTGAATACATCTTACTCCCTTCCCGCATACAAAATCGGATCATGACACTCGCCAGCAATTCAATCCTGATTTTCAGAATCCTGGATTTAGGAATGAACTCATGCTGGCTATACATTGTTTACCATATGACTGTACCTAGCCCCAATGACAATCGCATGGTATCAGCGATCTTGATCTCCCTTAGTGTACTACCCTTTTGCATATAGGATAATTCATTCACCTATGCTTTTGGATAGACAACCCTGTATAGCAGATTCTTACTAGGGAGTAATGTATAATGATCATCGATGTCCAGACGCGGTAATGACCAATGGATTAGCGATCTGCAATCAAGCGGCGATGAGCGCGAAGCCGCCTTGGCAGATTTGCACCAGATTATTTTAAGAAGTCTACCATACGCCATCAACAAGTGGATTACAGCTGACGATCCGCGCTTTCAGGCTCTGGCTGAAGAGGTGGCTCAAGAAACATTACTGCGCGTTCTGGATCACCTGAGCACATTCGAAGGTCGCAGCCAATTTACGACCTGGGTGCACAAAATCGCGGTACGGGTGGCGTTAACAGAATTGCGTCGAAAACGTTGGGAAAATGTTTCACTGGATGAACTGGTTGAAGGCAGTGAAACCCCACCCCTTTCCCACTTGATGGCAGATTCTTCCCCTTCTCCAGATGATGTTGTCGAAGGTTTAGATGTCACTGAACGGCTTCAGCGGATTATTCTGGAGGAATTAACCGAAAAACAACGCCAAGCTATGATCGCGATTGCCATTAAGGGCATGCCGCTAGAAGAAGTCGCACAACGCATGGGAACCAACCGCAATGCGCTCTACAAACTTATGCACGATACGCGCTTGCGTTTGAAGCGCAGGTTAGCTCACGAGGGCTTGACGCCAGAGGATGTGCTGACCATCTTTGAGAAAGGGTAAGAGAAGCAGTTTTTAAGGCGTCTTATTCATTGGGATAACTATGACTGGTGAAAATTTTATCAAACGCTTGATGAGGCGATTGAAAATCGTCAAGGGGCCTTCTCACATGGATAGCCAACCTGCGCAAAATGCAGATGAGCTAAAAAAGCTTATGCACATGATCGAGCAAACAAAGGATGTCGAGATCTCATGCGATGAAGTGTTTGCGCTCATTGATCAATATGCCGAAATGGCGGCGCGTGGTGAAGATGTCGCCCACTTGATGCCCCTGGTGAAGCACCACCTTGAAATGTGTGCGGACTGTTCTCAGGAATACGAAGCCTTGATGCGCATTTTAGAATCTCCTGAATATCGTGGGGGTTTGAATTAGCTCGCGACGCATTCATTATTGTCAACATCTTAAAGATAATCGAGCCAACTAAAGCTTAAACAAATAGCGGAACAGGGGTAGATCGCCTGTTCCGCTCAAAACAGGTTGGGGGTTCGTCAACTTCTTTTCGCCAGGGAAATGAATACAAAAGAAGTGACCAAACCATACAGGATATGTCCCAACAAACTCATCCACTGTGCTTGGCCAATCACAAAGACCATGTGCGTCATTCCCAGATATAGCGGCATCAGAATCAACGCGCCTAAGACCCACCACACGACACCATTGACAATTCCTCCAACAAAAGCATTGGTTGCATTGATTGGCAATCGACCGGCGATAACTCCATAGACGGCGCCGATGAAGGCGCTGATCGCCAGGTGAACGACCGACCCGATCACGGCATTCTCTTGCCCGACCAGCATCCCGACCATGGGCAGCATGCCCATTAAGCCCATCATGATGCCGAAAACCACGCCTCCGGCAAGCCCGGCTAGTGCACCTGATATTGCCAGACTACTTAGGGAAGCGCGCTGAATTTGGTTGGTTGCAGTTGTAGACATTGTTTCTCCTTTACAAAAGATAGTGATGATATTGGGTTGAAATTCCATCCTGTTAATTGACAACAATTGTCGCAGTAT
>DATCYX010000161.1:0-6187 GCA_036526235.1 Anaerolineales bacterium
ACCCGCGCCGGTTGGGTAAAGAGGAAAAACGGCTAGGTCACTCGGGTGAAGACCCAAGCATAAAAACGCCTCCGATCCTTCGGGATAATTTCGACCTAATTCTTTTTTATTCAGAGCGATCCAGAGATCGCTCTTTTTTCATTCTTTGTACCGAATGAGACGGATAGACTTGACCTGAGAATATCTGTATTCTGATTATATGGATGCGCACCAGGTTTTCATTATCGGTGATAGCCTGTTTGCAGAGACGTTGGCGAAACTGCTGGTCAATGACGTCACAATCCAGGTTGAAGAAATTGCCTCATCGCTCGAAGAAGCCCTTCCGCGGTTAAAAGCCAATCCTCCCGATGTGGTCATCGTCGCGGGGGTGAACCGGCTATCCGAGGCAGCCTTTGCTCATATCCTCTCTGAAATTCCTGATATATCGATCCTGTGTATCGATCTAGGCACCAACGATGTGCAGGTTGTCACTAATCAACGTGTGAGCGTGCACACCAGCGGTGATTTGCTGGCGGTGATCGGTGCGCTACCCAAGCAAGTATAAATGGAGATGGCCTGATGACAAAACTTACCCGTCGCGAGTTTCTCAAATTGTCTGGGTCTGCAGCCCTCAGCCTGGCATTCACCGGACTGGACCTGCAATTACTCGAACCCATTGTTGTGGATAACCCTCTAGCGTCTTATCCGGATCGCAATTGGGAAAGCATTTACCGGGACCAGTATCGTTACGACTCTTCCTTTACCTACGTCTGCTCTCCCAACGATACGCACGCCTGCCGCCTGCGGGCTTTTGTCCGCAATGGGATTATCCTTCGCTCTGAGACGAACTACGATGTGGAGCGTTACAGCGACCTGTACGGCAACCGGGCGACGCCGCACTGGCACCCGCGTGGCTGCAAGAAAGGACAGACTTTCCACCGCCGCATCTACGGACCGCACCGCCTTAAAGGCCCTCTGATGCGCAAAGGGTGGAAGGAGTGGGCTGACGCTGGCTTCCCTGATTTGGACGCTGCCACAAAGTCCAAATACAAATTTGATTCGCGCGGGCTGGATGAGCTGTTACCGGTCTCGTGGGAGACAGCTTACGATTACATCTCCCGCGGCATGATCGCCATCGCCAAGCGCTACTCTGGCGAGGCAGGCGCTGCGCTTTTGCGGGAACAGGGCTACCCCGAAGAGATGATCGCTGCGATGGGCGGTGCGGGCACGCGTACTTTTAAATGCCGTGGCGGCATGGGATTGTTAGGCGTGATCGGGAAATATGGCATGTACCGCTTTGCCAACACGCTGGCCCTGGTGGATGAGCACGTGCGCGGCGTTGGCGAAGATGAAGCCAAGGGTGGGCGTACTTGGTCTAATTACACCTGGCATGGCGACCAAGCCCCCGGGCATCCCTTCGTCACGGGCTTGCAGGCTTCGGACGAGGATTTCAATGACCTGCGTAACTCGCGCCTGCACATCCAGTGTGGCAAGAACCTGGTCGAGAATAAGATGCCTGAATCTCACTTCTTTATAGAGGCGATGGAGCGCGGTGCCAAGATCGTCACGATCACGCCGGAGTATTCGCCCCCAGCAACTAAGTCGGATTACTGGATCCCCATCCGACCTGCGACTGACACTGCGCTGTTCTTGGGAATCTCCCGCTGGCTGATGGATAACAAGAAGTACGACGAAGCATTTGTCAAGCGATTTACCGATTTGCCTCTCCTGGTACGGGCTGATACCCTCGAGCGCTTGCGCGCCAGCGATCTCTTCGCCGGTTACCAGCTTGGGCTGAACCCCGATGGGCCGAGCTTTAAGCTGCAAGGGCTCAAGCAGGACCAGTACGAAAAATTGGGTGATTATGTGGTCTTCGATAATAAAACCTCAGCCCCCGTCGCCATCACCAGGGATGATGTGGGAGAGGCGATTGATAATAAAGGGATAGATCCTGCCCTGGAGTGGTCTGGGGAGCTCAGGCTGGTCGATGGGACCCAGGTAGAGGTGCTGACGATTTGGTCTATGTACGTGGAGCATCTCAAGGATTACGATCTGGATGCGGTGGCGGAAATCACCCATGCGCCCAAAGCGATGATCGAGCGCCTTGCAAACGACATCGCCACACTCAGCCCGGTCGCCATTCACATCGGTGAGGGTATTAACCACTGGTTCCATGCCACCCTGGCTAACCGGGTGCAGTTTCTGCCGCTCATGCTCACGGGCAATATCGGAAGACCCGGTGCAGGCTGCTACACCTGGGCTGGCAATTACAAGGCGGCTCTCTTCCAGGGCTCAGAGCAGACCGGACCTGGCTTCAAGGGCTGGGTAGCTGAAGACCCCTTCCATCCAAATCTGGATCCGAAAGAGCACGGCAAGAAAATCGTGGCGCATTCCTTCACCAAGGATGAGGAGCCGGCTTACTGGAACCACTCGGAGCGCCCCCTGATCGTCGAGACCCCCAAGTACGGTCGCAAAGTTTTCACCGGTAATACCCACATGCCCACGCCAACCAAGGTGCAGTTCTTCACCAATGTCAACCTGTTAAACAATGCCAAGCACCATTATGAGATGATCAAAAACGTCAACCCGAACATTGAGCTGATCATCTCGATGGACATTGAGATGACCTCCACAGTTGAGTACGCCGACTTTGGCTTGGCGGCCAACTCCTGGGCTGAGTTCCAGGTACATGAGATCACCGCCTCATGCTCCAATCCCTTCCTGCAAATCTGGAAGGGCGGAATCCCACCGCTCTACGATACACGCGATGATGTGCGCATCGTGGCGGAGGTCGCGGCTACCCTGGGTGACCAGTTTGGCGACCCGCGCTTCCGAGATTACTGGAAATTCGCCCTCGAGGGGAAACCCGAGGTGTATATTCAGAGGCTGCTTGACTCATCGCTGACCACCTCTGGCTACCGCTTTGAGGATATCGTCGCTGGAAGATACGGCGAGCCGGGCGCAGCGTTAATGCTCTTCCGCACCTACCCGCGCATCCCCTTCTGGGAGCAGTTGAACGATTCCGTGCCGTTCTACACCGACACGGGCCGCATGAACGCTTATTGCGATATACCGGAAGCGATTGAGTATGGCGAGAATATCATCAGCCATCGCGAAAGCCCGGAGGCCACTCCCTACCTGCCGAACGTCATCGTCACCTCCAGCCGGTTTGTGCGTCCCGATGATTATGGCATCCCGCTCGATGCAGAAGGCTGGGATGAGCGCACGGTGCGCAATGTATCCATGGCTTGGGAGAAAGTAAAGGACACCAAAAATCCCCTGTGGGAAGCCGGCTACCAGTTCTACTGCTTCACACCCAAGACGCGCCATCGAGTGCACTCTTCTTGGAGCACGGTGGACTGGACCATCATCCTTGATTCGAACTTTGGCGACCCCTACCGCATGGACAAACGCCTGCCTGGTCCAGGCGATCACCAGCTTCACATGAATCCCCAGGCGGCCAAAGATATGGGCCTGGAAGACGGCGACTACGTGTATGTCGATGCCAATCCCGCCGACCGCCCATATGTGGGCTGGAAACCAGACGACCCATTTTACAAAGTCGCCCGGCTGATGCTTCGCCTGAAGTACAACCCAGCCTACCCCTATCACATCGTCATGCTGAAGCACGGACCTTTCATGGCAACCGAGAAATCGGTGCTGGCTCACGAGACACGCCCGGACAAGCTGGCAAAGTCGGCGGGGACGGGATATCAAGCCAACCTGCGTTATGGCTCGCAGCAGTCGATCACGCGTGACTGGTCTATGCCCATGCACCAGACCGATACGCTCTTCCACAAGGGGAAGGTAGCTATGCAGTTCATTTTCGGTGGTGAAGCCGACAATCACGCCTTGAACACCGTCCCCAAAGAGACCCTGGTAAAGATCACCAAAGCCGAGCCCGGAGGTTTGGACGGCAAAGGCCCCTGGGAGCCGACCAAGACCGGCTTTACCCCTGGGCATGAAGGCGACTTCATGCAGAAATATCTGGCTGGTGGGGCGGTAGAAATAAAGAAATGATTGGTGTGCACACTGGAGGAAAGAATGCCATACGAAGAATTTGATGTAGAAGATCCAATGGACCTGGTCGGGATGGTGCTGCCCGGCGAGCCAGGCCAGCTTGAAGCGATGGCGGAATGCTTCGTGGAAGAGTATGTGCGCATGGGTTGGAATGAAACACGCCTGATGACCCTCTTTGTCAACCCGATGTTCATGGCCACGCACCGCATTTATCGCCAAAAGGGTGAGAAGTACGTGAAAGAGCTGATCCAGCGAGTGGGCTCAAAATATCAGCTCAAGACAGGCTAGTCATGCTAGGAAAATTGCTCGCACCAAGGAGTTAATCGATATGGCTGAAGTCTACAACTGGCAACTAGGCCGAAATATGAATTACGTTTTCGACGAGGCGCACCCCCAGAAACAGTTTGTCGCCATCTTTAACATTAACCGCTGTATTGGCTGCCAGACCTGTACCGGAGCTTGCAAAGCTACCTGGACCTTTTCGAAAGGTCAGGAATACATGTGGTGGAACAATGTGGAGACCAAACCCTATGGTGGCTACCCCCAGCACTGGGATATCAAGATATTGCAGATACTGGACGAGGCTCACAAGACCGCTGGCGTAAAGGCTGAGTGGGATACATCCCAGACCAGCGAGAACGCCCCTTATGGTGTCTACAATGGAATGACCATTACCGAAGCGGGTGGCGATAACCAGCAAGCGCTGGGGTATATCCCTCCAGACACCGAGTGGCGCGCCCCAAATTTCTACGAGGACACATCTACTGCATATAAGGGCGACGCGCTGGGTATCAGCAAGGAGGGCGTATCGCTGCCCGAACACCAGACCTGGTTCTTCTACTTGCAGCGCATCTGCAACCATTGTACCTATCCAGCCTGTGCAGCGGCTTGCCCGCGCAAGGCGGTTTACAAGCGCCCAGAGGATGGGATCGTGCTGATCGACCAGGCGCGCTGCCGCGGTTATCGCAAGTGCGTTGAACAATGCCCCTATAAAAAATCGATGTATCGCGGCACTACCCGCACCAGTGAGAAGTGCGTGGCCTGTTACCCGCGCGTGGAGGGCACAGACCCGCTTACGGATGGCGTGCCTATGGAGACGCGATGCATGGCAGTCTGCCCTGGCAAGATTCGCTTGAATGGTCTGGTAGATATCGGCCCGGATGGCTCGTGGGCAGAAGACCCACAGAACCCACTGTACTACATGATCCAGGTTGAAAAAGTGGCGCTGCCACTCTACCCGCAATTTGGCACCGAGCCTAATATTTATTACATCCCGCCGCGCTGGGCGCCGCGCTCCTACCTGCGCCAGATGTTTGGTCCAGGGGTGGATGAGGCGATCGCTCGCTATGCGGCGCCATCGCGTGAGCTACTGGCTGTCATGCAGTTATTCCGCACCACCCAGAAGATGATCTTCCGCTATGAGATAGAGGAAGGCCCACTGGTGCTGGAAACCGAGGTCAACGGCAAGCCTTGGCAGATGTATAACGATACCGTGATCGGTTTTGATGCTCAGGGCCGGGAAGCCACGCGCTTGAGCGTGGTTGAGCCAATCTACGAACGCCCGGCAGATAGGATGAATTCGATATGATCACAGATAATGCCATTCGCCGTGCTCAATTGTATTGCTTCCTGGCTGATGCGTTTCTCTATCCTGCGGAGAACTGGTTGGAAGACCTGCCTGCGCTGACGCCGATCCTCCGCGATCTGGAGCTGGCTGAACTATCCCCCCCAACCTTCGATCTTCAGCTATCTGAGCTTCAATCTGAGCACCGCCGCTCATTTGGCCTGACGGGTTCTCTATGCTACGAAACAGAATATGGTCTGCCAAACGAATATCGCCTGTCTCAAGAACTAGCCGATATTGCCGGGTTCTACCAGGCCTTCGGTTTCAAGGTGGGCGGGCTTCGACGCGAACGGCCGGATCACCTGGCGACCGAGCTTGAGTTCCTGTATGTTCTGGCGCTCAAAGAAGTTTATGCTATAGAGCAGGGGATTGATGAACATATCGAGGTGTGCATTGAAGCACGCCGGAGCTTCTTGCAGGACCACATTGGGCGCTGGATCGGTTTTTTTGCCGAAAGCCTGGCGAAATTAGCGGATAGCCTACCTGACTCCATTGATCAGCCACAACCCTATGTCTGGCTGGCACGACTGGCAGCCGCATTTGTTCAGGCAGAAGCGCAGCATT
>DATCYX010000162.1:0-3821 GCA_036526235.1 Anaerolineales bacterium
TAAGTTGTAAGACCTCAATATCTAAATTGTCTTAGCCTTTTCGGTATCAAATTAGCTCGGAGATAGGGTCACAAAGGGTGATAATTACTCGTTGGGACCCTATCTTGTGTTTTTCAGCAAAAGGAAGGTAAAATTTTAGAGTAAAGTTTATCGGTAACGGATGAGGAGTGATGATGCCGGATTCAGGACAGACTTTCCCCAAATTACCGCTCGTAATCATCGCCTGCCAGGTTTTTCAGGATCTAATTAGACGATTAATTACTGACGAGATGGAAGCTCAGATTGTATTCCTGGATTATGGCTTACACCAGGTACCCAAAAAGCTGACTCAAGCCCTACAGGATACTATTGACCGCATCGACCAGCCTAGCCTGGTGGTTCTTGGTTATGGGCTTTGCGGAAACGGTTTGCATGGCATTAAAGCGGGTAAGCATTTCCTGCTCGTGCCGCGGGCTGATGATTGCATTGCCATTTTATTAGGTTCATACAGCGCATATCGCAAGGAATTCGACTCTTCACCTGGGACGTATTACCTCTCCAAAGGCTGGTTGGAATCTGGGAGCAATCCTCTGTCAGAATACAAAGAATACGAAGCGCGGCTTGGTTCAGAAAAAGCCATGTGGGTGATGGATATGCAATATCAAAATTACAAGAGGCTTGTAATGGTTGCCCATACACAAGAGGATTTAGAGAAATACCGACCCATGGCACTGGATGTGGCACGATTTTGCGAGCGGTGGGGGATGCGTTATGAAGAAATCCTGGGATCTGATAGCTTCGTCCGCAAACTCATAGAGGTGGCGAGCTTGCCAGATCAAGCGAATGAAGAATTTGTGGTCATCCCCCCAGGAGGGGAGCTCAAGCAAAGCGCTTTTATACGCTGGTAAGCTTTGCAGTTGGATGAATATAGGGAAAGCTACTTCTTTCTCTATCTAAATACGGTTTGATGAGTAGTTTTTTATTGGTGATACCCATGAAAAGAACCCCGTTTTTGCTATTTTTATTATGGATAATGGCCCTGCCCGCTGCGTGTGCAACTGGGAATACCGGGAGCCCGGTTCCTTCTAGTACTATCCAAGCTGTTTCTACCAGTCTACCGCCCCCTACAGCCACATTTGGCCCTTCGCTTACGCCTACGTTTACAAGCACTCCCACGCCAACGACTACCTGGACTGCAACGTATACACCCACGCCGACGCTACATCCCATGCACATCCTGGCGATGCGTTAATTGTCCTACCCTGGGAGTGAGATCGTGCTTGAAGAGCAGCTGGATCGTGGGGCAAATTACAGCCGCTACAGAGCATCCTATCTATCGGAAGGTTTCAAAATCTATGCATTGCTGACCATACCAGATGGTGAAATACCCCCAACAGGCTGGCCTGCGATTGTCTTCAATCATGGCTATATTCCGCCAGCGCAATACCGAACTACTGAGCGCTATATAGCTTATGTCGATTGGCTTGCCCGCAGCGGATATATAGTATTTCGCATAGATTATCGTGGTCATGACCGCTCCGAAGGAGAAGCGAACGGTGCTTATGGGAATACAGGCTATACGATTGATGTGCTTAATGCTGTTGCTTCACTCAAGCAGTTTTCTCAAGTTGATCCAGATCGGATAGGCATGTGGGGACACTCGATGGGTGGGTATCTCACGTTGAGAGCCATGGTAATCTCCCCAGATATCAAGGCTGGGGTTATCTGGGCGGGCGTGGTCGGATCCTATCCAGACTTACTTAATCGTTGGCGCAGGAGGGGTGGGACCATCCCAACCCAGGCGGTTACCAGTTCTAGAAGGTGGCGAGTAAGTTGGCTGGAACAGTTTGGCTCACCCGAAGAGAACCCTGAATTTTGGAATGGGATTTCAAGCAATGCGTATCTGGATGATATCTCCGGCCCCATTCAGCTTCATCACGGCAGTGCCGACGAAAGTGTGCCGCTCGAGTTTTCCAGCATTCTTTTTGAACAAATGCAACAAGCGGGGCAACCAGTGGAGCTTTATATCTACGAGCAGGACAATCACAATTTGTCGAAATTCTTCAGCCAGGCGATGACGCGCACAATCGAATTCTTCAATCGCTACTTGAAGTGATTCTAAAATTGTCCGCAACCAATTATTTTTCGAAAATTTCCCAATACCCTTGATCTAGCTCGTCATCGCTTAAGTGCGCATATCTTTGGGTTACGGCGATATTCTTATGCCGGGCGAGCTCTTGTGCTAGCTTCAGGTTGCCACCGGAGCCGCGCAGCACTGTGGTCACGAAAAAGTGGCGAAAGGAGTGCGGCGTTATTGCGTCTACCATTTCTTCGTCCTCCGTGGACAAGCCTAGTGCCTCGCGCACCCGCTGATTAACGATGTTGCGTCCTGTGGCCGTTGTGATCGGCTTGACCTTTTTGCCGGCGCCGCGATCGTGGCGGGCAAATATGGGTAGGGAGGCTAGCGGGCGCCCGGATGCGCCATCAAGCGCAGCTCGGGCTGCCAGGTAATCGCGCAGCGCATTCAGCGCACGGCGCGAGAAGCGTACCACTGCTTGCTGGTCTCCTTTACCAATAATGACCGCTCGCCCCTCGCGCCAATCGATATCGCCGCGGCGCAAACCACAGGCTTCGTGTACTCGTAGGCCGCTATCTGCCAGAGTGATCAGGAAAGCGCGATCCCGCAAGTTCCTTAGTCGCTCAGGCTCGGTATCAGCTGGTAGTTCCACAATATTTATTGCGTAATTTACTACATCCTCAATGGTATTGCGCGAGAATTGCGGCAAACGCTGGCCTGGGCGGCGGGCTCGCTGGCGCACCAGCAGGCGAACACGGGGTAAATTGACGTCAGCCAGACGCTCGGCTGCCAGGTATTCGAAGAAACCGATCGCAGCGGTCAAGTACAGGCGCTCAGTGGCGGGTGCGTAACCTTTGAGTGCGGCTGCAAACCAGGAAATGGCATCCTCTGGTAGCTCAGAAATTGGATCGTACTTGGGGGAGTGGTTGTGCTGAGCAAGAACCTGTAGAAAGAATGACAGTGCGTTACGATAGGTACGTGCAGTGTTTTGGCTTCGTGCAAGCGCCACGCTCTCCAGGTAATTCTCAGTTGCAGAGGAAATGGATGGGTTAAGATCAACAGAAGGGCTCATGATGCGTGTTTTTCCTGAAATAATAATGTTTATGATAATAATACTTATCAAAAGCATAAATATTATAGCAAGGAATTTTTGTTTGTCAACCCCCCTGCTCTAGTGTTCCAAACAATTTTCGCGGAATTGGTCTCACCAAAGCCAATTGGCGGTAAACAATGAGTAAATACACCGCGGCTTATTTCTACTACCCAGATCTTCTCGCAAAACCTCCCCCCTCTTTGTAAGATCTCTGTTTGCTTTAGTGGGATGTTTTTTGTATTACAATTAGAAACTCTGAATCGAAGAGTCGAATGCATTTTCTGGGATCGCAGCTCTATGGCTTAAGATACAAGTATATGTGCGTAATACATAGATAGCACATAATTAATTGTAATTTATATCGTGATTGAATAAATCACATAATACCTGCGCTAAGTAAAGGGCTGGACGTATATTAAATAATGCATTAAATTACGTTGAAAATCGTTCCCGAGATTAAATATTTCTATCCTCACAGAATAGTCTATGCCTATACCAACACCCTTCCACTCCCGCACAGCGCCATTATGCAAAAGCCACGAATGGCGCACTTGGTCGGGATATTTGGCTGCGTCGCTTTATCAGATTAATCACGACGCCGAGTATTATGCCATTCGTAACGCAGTGGCTTTAATAGATGTTTCGCCTTTATTCAAGTATGAAATTCGCGGT
>DATCYX010000163.1:0-8507 GCA_036526235.1 Anaerolineales bacterium
CGACCTGCAGCAGAAGAATATCCAGCTCTCTGAGGCACTCCAAGAACTGCACGCCGCACAGGAGCAATTGATTGAGAAAGAAAAGCTCGAGCACGAGTTGCAGGTTGCCCGCCAGATACAGGAGCGTTTCTTGCCTAAAGAGTTGCCTTCTAAACCTGGTTGGGAGATCGCCGCCTACTGGCAGCCGGCGCGCGCGGTGGGCGGCGATTTCTATGATTTCGTTGTCTTTCCCAACGGGCAGCTTGGTATTGTGGTGGGTGATGTGTCCGGAAAAGGCGTCCCGGCTGCGCTGATCATGGCGACCACGCGCAGCGTGATGCGCGCTGTCACCGAACATCACTTTAGTCCTGGAAGTATCCTGGAGCGGGTCAACGATCTACTGAATCCAGATATGCCGTCAAATATGTTTGTCACCTGCGTGATTGCCGTGCTAGAGCCGTCCAGCGGTCATCTGCGCCTGGCTAATGCCGGTCATGATCTACCTCATCATCTCGCACTAGAGGGATCGCTTGAGTTGTATGCAACCGGCATGCCGCTAGGCTTGCTGCCGGGGATGCGATACGATGAAATCGAAACCACGCTCTCCGATGGCGATTCACTGCTCTTCTACAGCGATGGATTGGTTGAAGCGCGCGATACGCAGGGCGAGATGTATGGTTTCCCGCGCTTGCGCAAATTTCTGTCTACATGGGCGCAACAAAAAATGGCTTCGCTAACTCCCGACGGGGCGAGCGAACTGTTGATCCGCGACTTACTGGAGAGTATGCAGGCTTTTACTGGCCCCACGATCGAGCAAGACGACGACGTAACCTTCGTCACTTTATGTAGGTTGCAAATTTAATTCGGGGGATACACAATGCCAATCTCAGAAAATGAGCGCTTCAATTGAAGGCTACCAGGGGCTAAGCAGTGCTAAATTATGGGTTTCAAAATTCTTCAAGCCATTTAGCTAAGTCCCGCTCCAGGCTCTCTGCGGTGTGATGAACAAATGGCTCTCCGCTGTACAACACCCACCGCCAGGTATCGAAATACTCCAGCCCGTGATACCATTGCAGGATTTCTGGATCATATCCCAGGCGCCGGCAGTATCGTGCCTCTATCCCCCGGCCGCGCAGCTCGGGAGAGACAAAAAAAGATAGCAGAAATTCAAAGATCGGATCACTAAATCCGGCGTTCGCAAAATCGATCACACCTGCCAATTGTTGATCACGAACGAGGAAGTTTTCCAACCATAAGTCCCCATTACTAAAGCGTATCGCAGGGAGCTCGGGCATCCTGTCTTTCAATGCAGCGTAGGTTTTAGCTGCTAAAGGTTGCGGATTATGCAGGAAATAGCCTTGAGCCTCTTCCAGCACATCAGCGGCGGTTTGCCGATCCAATAGGTGCGCGATTTCCGCCAGGTCGTCTTGTGTGATCTCCTGCAGGGCGATTACTGTGTCGAGATACAACTCCTCAGCCCAGGTATTCCCCGCCAGCATTGGTGCCAAGAGCGGTTCACCTTCAATAAAATCGCTAAAGAAGCATGGCAGCCCTAGTGCTTCTCCCTCAGCATCCCACCCATATGCTCGTGGAGTTGGAATTGGAATCGACTGCATGGCACGCAGGACTCGATATTCGTGCTCGATGCCTCTCGAATCCAGTCGTAACACGAATGATCTTAAAGTGCCATTGCAATCCACATCTAAGCGCCACGGTGCTTCCCGGGTGCTTTTCTTCAACATCTCCGCACGAAGGATGGTTACACTACCCCCTAAAATTCTGCTGAGATATGCTTCACATTGTTCACGGGAATCATTCGGATTAAACATAGGCTCATCATTCATACTAAACTTCAAATTAATCCTGGGTTTGTATCCCCCCATTAACCTTTAACGATTCGCACAGGTTAGCTTTTATAGACGATCAGATTCCCATCAGCGGTAAGCTCAACGCGTAAGTACTGCAGTGGTTTTCCTGCGGGGCCACGTATGGCATTGCCTTCTACATCATATCGCGATCCGTGACAGGGGCAGTCCAAAATTTCGGATTTCACCCCTACCGTGCAGCCAAGGTGCGAACAAACCAGGCTCAGGGCGCTGTATCCGTTCTGCGTGTGGAACAAAATTGCCGGGATATTTTGCAAGACTGTCTGGGAATTCAACGGGTAATCTGATGCCGACCCAATCTCGAATTTAGCTGGTGGGGGCGGGCTGGGCTTGTAGCTGAGAAAGCGGATCAGGCCACCGAACGCGAGCAGCTCACTGAGAGCGAGAAATCCTCGGGCAGCGATTTTGAAGAAATTGCGGCGTGTAATTTCTGGCATCTTCATTCCCTATTCCAATAATTCCATGATGGTCAGGATCAGCCATCCAATTGTGATGCCTCCGGCAATAAGCTGGGCGGCTCTACCAGCGCGCGGGAACCAGCGACCTTTCTGGCTATCTGGAATCTTGGGAAATAGATATGGCAAGACGATGAGCACAATCAGGATGATGCATGGGACAGCGATACCCATCCAGAACGCATCACCATAGCGCAACAATTGCTGAATCCACAGAAAAAACCACGGGGCACGCACGTCTTCAGGCGGCGCAAGGGTCATATCTTGAATGGGCACAGCCAGAGGGGCAGGGATAAGCGCCCCGACCAAGATCAAGGCAAGCGTTGCGAGCACTGCCGCGAGGCCTTCACGCTGTACCAGCTCAAATCGGCTTATGCGCCGGGTATCACCGCGTTGCTCGGGTGAAGGCGCTGAGATGCCGCCATCGCGCCGCACGCGGAAGATGTGCCAGGCAATCAATACAACCATCACCAAGGTGAGACCAAAGATGTGCCAGGCGTAGAATCGGGTCAAAGCTGCCAAACCCGGCTTGTCGCCCCCAATGACAAAGCCGTAAACCTGGGTTCCGATGAGTGGGATGGTTTGCAAAAGGTTGGTGCCTACTGTTAAAGCCCAGCGGATGCCTTCATCCCAGCGGAGAACATAGCCGGTAAAGTCAAGAAACAGGGTCAAGACGAGCAGTCCCAACCCGATGAAAAAGTTGAAGCGGCGTGGGGTGACGAATGATCCGGTAAATATCACGCGCAATAGATGGATGAGGGCTACGATAACAAGCGCCTGTGCTGCCCAATAGTGGATGCCCCGGATCAGGCTGCCGAAGGGCACCAGGAATGTGATGGTCTGGATGGAAGGCCCCGCATGCTCAGGGGTTGGTATGTAGAAAAACATTAACAGAATGCCGGTGACACCCAGCACCAATGACAGATAGATGGCGAGACCGCCTGCGCCAAGCGTGTATCGCCAGCGAGCCTGTGGTAACGGGATCGAGGGAGGGTGCAAGTGGTGCATGAAACTTGGACGCGTTGCGCCCTTAACCGGTTGCGCTGCAGTGGCTCCCGACTTAACAACACTTCCGGCTATGAGCGCACCCGCTACAAGTGTCATAGAAATCAAAAAGACCCATTGCCAGCTCTGTTCGTTTGTGCGCGAACGGATAGGGAGGTGCACCGGTGCTGAGGATGCAGTCTGTGGGATGAATTCGACATTTTGGGGGAGAGAGCCGTTTTCACGCAGGATATATGCGGTTAGCTCCCCGGCTTCGTTGTACGACAGAGAACCTGGGTTCCACCAGGGCATTGCGCTGAGAATATATTGATTTAGATCTTCAGCGGTTAGGAATCGACTCAGCGTGCCCGGTCCGACAATGGCTGGAACCACCCGTGGCAAATCAAATCCTTCTTGTGGATGGTTGCTGGCATGGCATTTCGACTGCCAACAATTCATATCTTCGCCAAAGATTTCACGCCGGAATTCTTCGGTCAAACCCTGACCTTTATCTCCGTGACAGGCCAGGCAGATTAACCAGTAGCTCAAAGAGCCCTTGTCGGCCAGGAGCGGATCATCCGGCATGACAGGTCTTTGCAATTTTGAGGAAACCGATGGTGTTGGAGTAGGGGTGCTTATCTCTGCAGCGCGGATGGTAGGAGGGGGGACTATAGCCATCCAGACCACAAGAGCCAGGATAAATAAAATGAATAGAGAACCTGCAACTAGCGTACGGTACTTTGGATTATTGGGAGAAGGGGATGAATTACGAAAGAACACGTTGTTTTTAACAGTCCGGTGCTGTGGTTGCTTCGAAATCCGCTGTTATTTTGAATACTCCCAAATTGATGATAATGTTCATCTCCCTTCGATATTTACCGATTTTCATACTGTGGCTCGAATCAGTCTGGAGAGGTAAATAATACTACAGGGCAATTGCGTATGCCCTGAGTGGCATGCGCAATCACTCTCTTCAGTGGTGGGAAATCGTCCTCATGCGATTGCCCTAATTAATACTATACTATAAGTGCTGATCGATTGTTATTTCATTATAATAGGAGTTCGGCTGCACAAGAAATATATGCCGTGCGAAAGCAAGCGCGTATCAATCGGGAGGTGATTATGCGCCACATTAACATGGAGACCTGGCCGCGCCGCGAGCATTTCAAGGTTTTTAACACCTTCGACCATCCACACTTTGGCATGAGTGTCAATGTAGACCTGACAACCTTCTATCCGGTTGTCAAGCGATCTGGCATCCCAATTACCGTGGCTATCATTTACGTGCTCTCTCGAGCGGCAAACGCGATCCCTGAGTTCCGCTATCGCCTTCGAGGGGAAAACGTGATTGAACATGAGATCGTGCATCCATCCATAACGCTCTTGGTGGATGACAATTTGTTCAGCTTCTGCACGTTTGATTATGTTGAGAGGTTCTCGGAGTTTTCTGCTAAAGCGATCGAGAAAATGGCTTATGTAAAAGCCCATCCAACACTGGAAGACGAAGGAGAACTAGACAACTTGTTGTTCATGACTGCGCTACCCTGGGTGTCGTTCACCAGCTTCATGCACCCAATGCAGTTGCATCCAGCGGACTCTGTGCCACGCTTCGCATGGGGGAAGTTTTTTAAGGATGGAGACTTGTTGAAGATGCCGTTGGGTGTGCAAGGACATCACGCACTAATGGATGGAATACACATGGGGTGGTGCTATGAAAAAGTGCAAGACTACTTGTACCATCCCGGTTTTGTAGTGGGTGAAGCTTAAGTGCGCAGCCTAAGCCCTACCTGTTGGGATAATCATCCTTGATCTGGCTTCCAACAACTGGGTCAAACCGTTATTGAGCCAGCACTCTGATGGGGGCCTCTTTTTCCAATTTATTGAGCCGCCCGCGCTCGTGGCTTGAGAGGACGCGCTTGCGAAGGCGAAATTCAAGAGGCGTAACTTCCAGTAGTTCGTCTTCAGCCAGGTATTCGATGGCTTCATCCAGGCTCATCCGGCGGGGAGGGGTGAGGCGAATTTCCATGTCACCTCGGGCAGCGCGCATATTCGTCAGGTGTTTTTTCTTGCACACATTAACAGATAGATCGCCGGGTCGCTGGTGTTCGCCTACTACCATACCCTCATAGACCTCGGTACCCGGATCACAAAATAGCACGCCGCGTTCTTCTGCATTCTTCAATCCGTAGGTTGTGGCGACCCCGGTTTCCCAGGATACAAGAGAGCCAGACGATCGTCCGCTGATTGGGCCTGCGTGGGGTAAGTACCCATGAAACAAGGTGTGCATAACACCTGCGCCGCGCGTGGCGGAGAGGAACTGGTAGCGGAAGCCAATCAGCCCGCGGATGGGCGCCAAAAACTTCAGATATACGCTGTTTTGGGCGCTGTTTTGCATATTGAGCATTTGACCCCGGCGCGCACCCAGCATTTCTACCACGACACCCACCGATTCGGGGCTGGTTTCTATGTGAACCTCCTCGAATGGCTCAAGCATCTCCCCTTGCTCCCCCTGGCGCATGATCACTTCCGGGCGCGAGACCTGGAATTCGTACCCTTCTCGGCGCATGGTTTCGATTAATATAGCCAGGTGCAGCTCTCCCCGACCTGATACCAGGAGTGTATCGGCATTGCTGGTGTCCGCGACGCGTAGCGCCACGTTGGTGCGCAATTCTTCATACAATCGCTCACGCAGCTTGCGCGAGGTGCTCCAACGCCCTTCGCGCCCAGAAAAAGGTGAGGTATTTACGCCAAAGGTCATGCGCACGGTTGGCTCCTCGACCCGGATGGTAGGCAGTGCCTGCGGATTCACCGGATCGGCTAGTGTCTCGCCGATGGCGATGGCTTCCAATCCAGCCAGGGCGACAATCTCGCCTGCTTGGGCTTGATCGACTTCTATACGCGCTAATCCTTGATGTACATACAAGTATCGGGCGCGCTCAGGCAGCATATCACCATCCACCTTGATCCGTGCAAGGGCTTGTCCTACCTTAATCTGTCCGGCGAAGATGCGCCCGACAGCCGTGATACCGCGATATTCATCATAGCCCAGTGAGGTTACCAGTAATTGAAGGGGTGCATCCGGGTCGACACGCGGCGCGGGGATATGGCGCAAGATAGCGTGGAAGAGATGTTGCAGGTCGGGACTTAATGCCGGCGTCAGACCAGACTGAGCAGTTACCGCATTGGCATAAATTACCGGGAAATCTGCCTGCTCATCGGTTGCACCTAGTTCAATAAACAGGTCAAAGGTTTGGTTGAGCACGGCTTCCGGGATGGCATCTTTACGATCGACCTTGTTAATCACTACAATAGCACGGTGACCCATCTCGAGGGCTTTCTTGAGCACAAAACGAGTTTGCGGCATGGGCCCTTCGGCGGCATCCACCAAAAGCAACACACCATCAACCATGTTCATCACCCGCTCGACCTCACCGCCAAAGTCGGCGTGTCCGGGCGTGTCCACGATGTTTATTTTTACAGTTTGCTTGCGCAGGTTATCCCACACCTCGATGGCAGTGTTTTTTGCCAGGATGGTGATGCCGCGCTCGCGTTCCAGGTCGTTGGAATCCATTACACGCTCGACCACATGCTGGTTCTCACGAAAAACCCGCGCCTGCCTGAGCAGACCATCCACCAAGGTAGTTTTGCCATGGTCCACGTGGGCAATGATAGCGATATTGCGAAGATCAGTTCTTTCAATTAACATACTATGCTAAACTTTCTACATCTATCTCAGTTTCTATATTTGAACAGATAACGACCCCGACCATTCAGGCCGGGGTCGCCTTTCAGCCACTCAATATTACCAAAAAGCCTCCAATTTGAGAAGGGGCATATTTGGATGAGGGTGGATGAGTAGTGGGCTTATATGCGAATAGATGGGGCAAGGCCAGGAAATCTTCCCTAAACTAGTAGATTAAGTTAAAAGAGGCAAGGAAGGTAATCAGAAACAGCATCAATGAATTACTGTGCACCTTTGTTATTTATCCAGGCCAAAATCAATAAATCCCCCCAGTGGAATATCCGGTTCCTAGTTCAATGGAACTGATGACATTTGCATACATCAGCAACAACCAGTCCAGCCTTTGCCGGGTTTCGGCCTTATCTTATGCAATGCATCTCGAGGCATAATCTGGCAAAGGCAGCGTAATCCAGCGTACTGTGCGGGTCTCAGCGATTAGGATTCTGCATGTCAATGACGATGCAGGCGATTCATGTGCCGTCAAGTGAAGTAACCATATTCATGGTTCTCCAACTCAAGCTAAGAATACTACCATTTACCCGGGGCGCTAAGTTGCCATTCCTCAGCAATCTGACCATCAACGAAGCGGTCGATAGCTAAAAGCTGCACATTCACAGGTTCCCCACTTTCAATATCGGTCATCAACAGTGTATACCTGTATGCAGCTTTGTCCTCATATGAGAAAACATCATGCACTGTTGCTTGTATGTTCGTAAATTTTTCTCTTATCTGGTGGATGAATTTTTTTACGCCCGCCGGTCCAGGTTCCAAATCGAGCATTTTGGGGTCATGCTCTATGAAATCTGGAGTAAATAACTCGTCTGCCAACTGATCTAACAGTAAAACATCCCCTTTATTCACAGCATCAAACCATCGCAGAATAACGTTCTTGTTTTCATCGTTTAACATGTGATACGCCTTTTCATGCTATACCCAGTAAATCAAGAATATATCATTTCATTTGCAGAAATCCCAGCACTTCCTCTGAAAACAGCTTAGGATTTGTGTCCATGGCAATGTGCTGCTGGCCGGGCATAATTACAACGCGGCTGCCGGGTATCGCTGAATCAAGCATTTGAATCGCGGCTCGGAAATGTTGTGGGCTGTCACCACCCAGCAGGAGCAGTATCGGCGTCTTCAAACCAGCAAATTTTTTAGCCTCGAAAGTGTAAGTCCAGTCTATCATCATCTCTCTGGGTATTGTCGGGACGATTTGAATCCGATTTTTCCACATTGGCAACTGGCGATAGATTTCAAGCTCGTGATGAGGCATTTTCACTTCTTCTCGCATGAACATTTCCAATGCAGCTTCTAATTAACCGCCCTCGATCAATGCCTGCATCCGCTGAGGGAAGCCAGGTGAATACATCGGTAGACCGGTCGGCACAGGAGGCTCATATAGGATGAGACGGCTAATCTTGTTGGTCAGTAAAGCTGCCTCAAGACTACATAGCCCGCCGA
>DATCYX010000164.1:0-2389 GCA_036526235.1 Anaerolineales bacterium
TCCTGGGCTGCTTGTTGCTTGCAGATTACATCAGTCGCTCAGTTGAGGAGATAATCCAAAACTATAAAATCAGTAAAGGAGCTTCATGGCTACGCGAAGTGAGCAGGATCAGCATGCGGGAAATCGTTGGTTTAGCCATGATAGCATTTGTTAGCACAATACTACTCATCCCCTGGCTCCCCTCAGCATTGAGCACATTTATCATCCCTAAGGCAGTCATTTGGCAAGGCGGTGAACAAGCATTCTTTAGTGGATTCTCATGGGCGTTTTTGACCACAGCGTGGGGAAAGTACACCTTATACCTGGCCGGGCTGGGCTTGATTTGGAGCATTTATCGAAAGCCATCTTTTGCGTTTACGATCATCTTATGGACGATATTTCTTTTCTTCCTGGCCAATCAGGATGCCTTGGGGATCTTCCCAAGCTTCATCAATAATACGTCAGTGGAGATTGGCCTTTTCATGCCCATCTCCGCATTGGGTGGGCACATCATCAGCCAGATCGTTCAACTTGGCTGGAAAGTTATTCCGAAACAATTTAAACCTATCTATATTGCGTGTCTGATAGTATCAGGTGTTTTGGTCTCATGGATAGCCGCGCGCCAGCTCTTGCCCATCTTGAATCCGGTCACATTTCTCTTCCGGCAGGCCGACCAGCCAGCGCTGACGTGGATCAGCGAAAACATCCCGCAAGACGAGACGGTCCTGATTAATCCGTTTAACTGGGGTTACGGTATCTATGCCGGCAACGACGGCGGCTTTTGGATCACTCCAATCGCAGGTATTAGAAGTATGCCTCCGCCAGTTTTTTACGGTATGGACAACAATGTCGATCGAATACAGGGAATCTCTCGCTTCAGCCAGCAGATCATCGATCAAAGCCAAGACGCCAATTCCCTGCATGATTTGCTAAAAGCACACAATATTGGCTATGTCTACATAGGCGCTCGCGGAGGTGTGTTATCACCGCGCAGATTGCAAAACAATCCTCTATATCAGACCCTCTATCATCAGGATGGCACCTGGGTATTTCAAGTAAAATAAGTTAGGGACAAACTCATTCATAGGAGGCTACCATGGATGCACCCCAATTGCTCTATCTCTCCCGCAAAGATGTCGAGCGGGTTGCTCTTGACATGGCAACCATCATCCAGCTACTGGAAAGTGCTTTTCGCGAAAAAGGCGAGGGGCGCGTGGAGATGCCCCCCAAACCGGGTATCCACACCCAGCCGGATGCCTTCATCCACGCAATGCCAGCCTATATTCCTGGGCTGCGATCCGCAGGAATTAAATGGGTGAGCGGTTATCCTGCGAACCAGGCGCTCGGTCTGCCCTATATCAGTGGGTTGCTCATCTTGAATGATGACGAGACTGGCCTGCCGTACGCAGTCATGGACTGCACCTGGATCACCGCCTACCGCACGGCAGCCGCTACTGCTCTGTCTGCCCGCTTTCTTGCTCGCCCTGAAAGCAGTGTAGCAGGTATCTTAGCCTGCGGCGTGCAAGGTCGCACCAATCTTGAAGCGTTAAAAGTCATTTTCCCCATCCAGAGAGCCTATGCATATGACATTGTGCCAGAGGTTCAGAAACGTTACGTTGAAGAGATGTCGAAAAAGCTGGACCTTGAGATTATCGGTGTGGACGACCCGCACAAGGCTGTCGCAGAAAGCGATTTGGTTGTATCCTCCGGCCCGATTCTCAAGCACCCACAACCAACCATTCAAAAAGACTGGTTAAAACCGGGCTCCTTTGGCAGTGCCGTAGATTTTGACAGTTACTGGCATCCATCCGCCATGGCGCAGATGGATAAAATTGCCACAGATGATCATTCCCAATTTCAATATTATCGCTCGGTTGGCTACTTTGGGCAAACACCAGATCCATACGCTGACCTGGGTGAGATCGTGGCTGGGTTCAAACCTGGTCGCCAAAGCGACGATGAGCGCACCCTGGCTATCAACCTAGGCCTTGCGCTGGATGATATGGCTGTAGCCCCTGAGATATTTCGGCGTGCCAAAGAACTTGGATTGGGAGTCTGGCTGCCATTATAGAGAGACGATTGCATGGCCATAGATGAATATCCTCGCCCTTCGCTCACCGTCGACATTGTGATCTTCACACTGCGTGAAAATCGCCTTCAAGTATTGCTCATCCGACGTGCAAACCAGCCATTCGCTGGCTACTGGGCGTTACCTGGTGGATTTGTACAGGTTGACGAATCCTTGGAAGATGCTGCGGCGCGAGAATTAAGCGAGGAGACTGGTATTGAGCAAGCCTACCTGGAACAGCTTTACACCTATGGTGATCCAGAACGCGATCCCCGTGGACGGGTGGTCAGTGTAGCATACTTCGCTCTGATTCCAGCAGATGCATCTGTTCGCAGCGAAGGT
>DATCYX010000165.1:0-3852 GCA_036526235.1 Anaerolineales bacterium
GATGAGCTACTGGTCACCACCAATAAGCCCGAGAGCTACGCCTTTTTAGGGTTGCTGCTCGCGCAGGATTTGATCCCAGGGCGAGGCGCCCTGGGCGGGCTGTACACTGCACTGAGCGCGGCGAGCTACCCGCTGGTGGCTGTAGTTGCCTGCGACATGCCTTTCGCCAGCGCTAGCCTGCTGACCTTCCAGCGCGACCTGCTCCTACAGCATAGATTTGACGCCGTCATCCCGCGCACGGCTGGTGGCACAGAGCCATTCCATGCTATCTATGATCGTGCTAGCTGCTTGCCAGCGGTACAGGCTGCCATCCAAGCCGATAAGTGGCGCGTCGATGCCTGGTTCGCCAGGGCGAATGTGCGCTTGCTGGCACCCGAAGAGACCCACCCGCACGACCCGCAGGGTCTGGCCTTCTGGAACGTCAACACCCCAGAAGACCTAGCCGAAGCAGAGACGATAGCAATGGCGGAAAAAGGGGACTAAAGAACTGTTCCCGCTGCAAAAATCCTAACTTACGCGGTCTCAACGCCCAGCCTGCTCAGCGCCTCATCCACCCCCATCTGATCCAGTCGTTCCAGCACCAGATCCGCCTGGCCCAGTGCTCCCACCGGGTTGGTGCTGGCCACCGCAAGACATTTCATGCCCGCCCGATGGGCAGCCTCTACCCCCGCCAGCGAGTCCTCGATGACAATACACACCCGCGGCGAAAGTCCCAATATGCTCGCAGCGAGCAAAAACAAGGCTGGGTCCGGCTTGCTCGGCAGCATGTGGCCAGCGCACAAGGTCGCGAAATAGGAGTGTAACCCCAGCTCATCCACCAGCAGATCGATGTTCTCTTGGGGAGCCGAGGAGGCCACCGCCTGTAAAGCTCCCAGGTGGCGCAGGTGCTCCAGCCATGTCCGCACGCCTGGCAGGGGTATAGCTTTCCCATGGATCAGCTTTCGGAACAGGGACTCCTTTTGCTCGCTGACCGCTTGTAAAAGCTCTGCTTCAGGAGGGCGATGGAGAAGGCTGGTCAGCGTATCATAGTTGTTGCGCCCAAATACTGCCTGGAACTTTCTCCGCTCAAAGGGGATATCCATCTCTCTCAAGGTCTGTTCCCACGAGCGGAAGTGAAACTCGGCGGTATCCACCAGCACGCCATCCATGTCCCAGAGCACGCCAAAATTGTGTAACATCTTTTCAGGCCCTTAGCGTAATAAAGACTTGGCAGGGATTGGTTGGGTTTTTCATCCCAGCTACAATCAATTATATCGATCAACGGTGGCATAGGCATTCCACAGGATGACACCCCCGCAGAAACACAAAAGCGGAGTACACTTAAGCATCAAATCCTATCTGGCACAGGAGCGAAATTGTTTACACGCCTTTGGCAACTTCTGGTGGGCTCGCCGCTGCCAACCCAGGAGCTGGCTCATAAACGGCTGAACAAGATTCGGGCGCTAGCTGCTTTCTCGCCGGATGCCCTGTCGTCCATCGCCTATGCTAACCAGGAGATATTCCTGGGGTTGGTGGTAGCGGGCAGCGCCGGGCTGGCCTTCTCTTTCCCCATCAGTGCCACCATCGCCCTGCTGCTGTGTATTGTGGCGGCCTCCTATTACCAGACTATCCACGGCTACCCGTCCGGCGGGGGTTCCTATATCGTCGCCCGGCATAATCTAGGAACACGTCCCGGGCTGGTGGCGGGGGCGGCTCTGATGATCGATTATGTGCTCACGGCGGCGGTCAGCCTGACGGCGGGCGTGGAGGCCATGGCTTCCGCCATACCTGAGTTGTGGCCCTACCGGATGCAGGCGGCTCTGTTTATACTAGCCGTGATCACCCTGATCAACCTGCGCGGCACCCAGGAATCTGGTACAGCCATGGCGCTGCCGGTTTACGGGTTCTTGATCATATACATCATCATGATCCTGTACGGCATCTACCAGGCCATCATCCAGGGACCGGGCACGCTGGTAAGTACTGCGCCGCCCGCCTCCCAACCGCTGACGATCTTCCTGGTGCTGCACGCCTTCGCCTCCGGCAGCACCGCTCTGACCGGCATCGAGGCCATCTCCAACGGCGTACCAGCCTTCAAACCGCCAGAGGCGCGCAACGCCGGGCGCACACTGATCGCCATGGCCTTGCTGATGGGCTTTCTCTTCGTGGGAAGCATGGGGCTCACCCAATACTTCGCCGTGGTAGCCGGGCCACAGGAGACCGTCCTCTCCGCCCTGGCGCGTCGCCTCTTAGGGAACGGCATTCTATATTACCTGGTGCAAGCCAGCACCCTGCTCATCCTGGCTGTGGCTGCCAATACCAGCTTTACCGGCTTCCCGCGCCTGGCTTCCATCATGGCGCGGGATGGCTTTCTGCCTCGCCCGCTGTACAACCTGGGCGAGCGGCTGGTATTCTCGAATGGCATGTTGGTGCTGGCTGCTGTCGCCGGTGTGCTGATTATAGCCTTCGGAGGGGATTCGCACTCCCTGGTGCCACTGTTCGCTGTGGGGGCATTTCTGGCTTTTACCATGTCCCAGGCTGGCATGGTGGTGCACTGGCTGCGCGAGCGTGGCGCAGGCTGGTGGCTAAAGAGCGCAATCAACGGGACCGGCGCGCTGGTCACAGCGACGACGTTAGGCATTGTTGCTATCAGTAAGTTCGTACACGGTGCCTGGTTCACCCTGGTCTTAATCCCCTCGTTGGTCTACATTTTTATGAAAATCAAAGGCCACTATACTGAAGTAGCCCGCGAGCTGACCCTGCGCGGCCTTCCGCCCTCCTTGCGCCCGGCGCCCAAGATGCGCCTGGTCGTCCCCATCTCGGGGGTGCACCGGGGAGTTATCAATGCAGTCAACTACGCTCGCTCGATTTCCGAAAACATTACCGCCGTCTATATCGAAATCGATCCCGGAAGCGGAGAGAAGATCCAGGAGCGATGGAATGAATGGTTCCCCGACCTAAGCTTGGTCATACGGCCCTCACCATATCGCTCGACCATCAGATCATTGCTGGATTTTCTCGACAGTTACGACATTGAGAGCAATGACGGGCAACTGGCTGCCGTGGTGCTGCCAGAGATTGTCCCTGCCAAAAACTGGCAGACTCTTTTACACAACCAGACCGCCTGGCTGATCAAAGCCGCCCTGCTCTACCGCCGGCGGCACCTGGGGTACCAACGTGTGATCATCGACGTGCCGTTTCACCTGAAAAAATAGATTAGGAGCCTAGTATGAAAATTCTCGCCCTCGAGCAGGATTTACCTGGTGTGACCAGCGAGCAATTCCAACCCTACCTTAAAACTGAGGCTGCCAAGGTCTGGGAGCTCAACCAGGCAGGCGTGATCCGCGAAACTTACTTTCGCCAGGACCGGGCAAGCGCTATCCTGGTGCTCGAATGCGCCGATGAGGAAAACGCCAAGCGCATCCTGGGCACCTTCCCGCTGGTGCGGGCAGGGTTAATCTCTTTCGAGCTGATCCCACTCATCCCCTATCCGGGGTTCTCTAGGTTGTTTGGCGAGTAGTATTGTCAACCGGCAAATCCGGTTGACATTTCCCCTAAGTCATTCTAAACTATAGCCCTGATCCAACCAAAACTGGCTTCAGACTATGAAGAGTCTTGATCGCCGCAAAGAAGAGGTCTTACTGCTTGAAAGACAAAGTCAAATTGAGCACCAGAATAAAATGGATTCCATATCTGTTCCTGATCTTCGTCACCCTCTGGCTCCGGCTGGTCAACCTGGGCTATTCCGATTACCAGGGAGATGAAATCAAAGCCATGTGGCGCCCCGCCCCAGGACAGAGTGGAATCGATTACCTGTACACCCAAAAGAAAGGTCCAACTCAGTTCCTGGTTAGCTACCTGGTCAAGTTCATC
>DATCYX010000166.1:0-3830 GCA_036526235.1 Anaerolineales bacterium
CGCTGTTTCGGAAGATAAAGATGTCGCCCGCTTGATGGGCATTAATATCGATCGCGTCATTGTCACAACCTTCGCCATCGGTGGTGGCCTGGCTGGCGCAGCCGGTGTTTTCAATGGGCTGTTTCGTCCCCAAGGGATTTACTTCTTTATGGGCTTCTTCCCTGGTCTAAAAGCCTTCACAGCCGCCGTGCTGGGGGGCATCGGCAACGTGCCAGGCGCCATGATCGGGGGCTTGCTTTTAGGGGTGATCGAATCGATCTTCCCCAACCTGATCTTGGAGGGATTGGGCATACCTGCCGCAAACCAACTGCGGGATGCATTCGCATTCACCGTGCTGGTCCTAATCCTCATCTTCCGCCCACAAGGTATTTTCGGCGAACGCTTGGCCGAGAAGAAAGCGTGAGTATGCGATATGTCAAACAATAGTACACAACCAAGCTGGCGGATTTTCCTGAATTACGGTCTGATCGGTAGCGTGATTACGCTCTACCTGGCCGTCATCGGTATGGTAGAAGCCTTCGCCACACGCAACCTGATTGGAACTTACCTCTCCATGGGGCAAATCTTCTTGATCACCGGCGCCGTTGTCTCCGGGATATTAGCCGCCAGGGCATTCAGGGATAAATCGACCCTGAGCGCGGTGGGTGCCAGCCTGGCAGCCGGGATGATCTCCAGCTCCACTTTGCTGCTGTTGATTCTATTCATTCAGATATTTGTCATCCCCCAGACCGGCGGAAATGTGCTCTTTAATTGGCGGAATATGTTTGTCAACTTCTCGCCGGGTCTGGTCGAGATTTTGACATTTGGCCTCGGACCTGCTCTCGGTAGCCTGGCACTGGTAATCATTAGTGGCGGGCTGGGTATGATCGGCTCAGTATTCATACTCCTGCCTTCAAGGTGGAGAAATGCTTTGATCAGCGGTGTCGCCTGGACCCTGGGAATCGGCATCTTCTCCGAGAACGTCGCGCAGATCGTTCAAGAAATTATCGGCAGGGGTTTGGTGCGTATCCTGTTCCAAAATAAATCTCTCAACCCTACGGCGGCGGTTGTCATTTTTGTAGTCGCTTTTTTGGTCGGATACTTCCGGGTGCACAGGCAAGCAGGCAACCAATGGGGAAAACTTTCACCAGCCCAACAGAAACAAGGGCGTTTCATCGGCATCGTTTTGCTGATCGCTTTTATCTTAGCCCTGCCCTGGATGATCGGCCTATTTTTAAGCCAGGCTCTCTTCATCGTGGGTTACTTTATTATGATGGGTCTGGGACTGAACATCGTGGTTGGTTACGCTGGTCTGCTTGACCTGGGTTACGTTGCCTTTTTCGCCTTCGGGGCGTACACGATGGGCGTGCTCACTTCCCAAGGTCCTCTGGGGGTCAGCAACGCGAATTTTTGGGTCGCCTTGCCCATCAGCGTATTGGTGGGAGTGATTTGGGGCTTGCTGCTCGGCTTTCCCGTGCTGGGCATGCGCGGCGACTATCTGGCGATTGTAACGCTTGGATTTGGAGAAATTATTCGCATCCTGGCCCTCTCTGACTGGCTAGCCCCCCTGCAAGGCGGGGCCCAGGGGGTGCTCCATATCCCACCCCCGAATCTTTTCGGTGTACAAATGAACACCCCGCAATCGATGTACTACTTGGTCGTTTTTGGCTCGCTCTTGGCGGCTTTTGTTACCATCCGTTTGCGCGAATCGCGCCTTGGACGGCAATGGATGGCTATGCGCGAGGATGAGGACGTTGCCGAAGCCATGGGCATCAACCTGGTCGAAACCAAGCTGCTGGCTTTCGCCATCGGTGCAGCATTTTCAGCCGCAGCCGGAGCCATCTTCGCCGCTCGCCTGAGCAATATCTTCCCTCACAGCTTCAATCTGATCGTATCCATTAACGCCCTGGCTCTGATCATCGTGGGTGGCTTAGGCAGCATCCCTGGCGTCATCGTTGGCGGGCTGATCCTTGTCGGGCTGCCTGAATTATTGCGTGAGTTCACGGAATATCGCCTCCTGATGTATGGCATCTTGCTGATCGTGATGATGTTAGTGCGACCCGAAGGCTTCCTTCCCGAAGCCACCCGCAAGCGCGAGTTGCATGCAGGAGAAGAGAACTATATCGAGCCGCAAGCGGCAGCCACTGAGATGGAGGGTTAAGCGATATGGGCACAATCTTATCTACAAGCAATGTTACAAAAAGGTTCGGTGGTCTCGTCGCTGTAGACAAATTCGATGTCAACATCCAAGAAAACTCAATTTCAAGTGTCATCGGCCCTAATGGAGCCGGGAAAACAACATTCTTCAACTGTATCACCGGTTTCTACGCGCCCGATGGAGGCGAGATCAACTTTAATGGCCATATCATTCAGGGACTTTCAACCGACCGCATCACTCGCTTTGGCATTTCCCGCACGTATCAAAATATCCGCCTGTTCGCAAACATGACTGCCATCGAGAATATATTGGTGGGAATGCACCCAAAATTAAAAACTTTATGGATAGAGTCCTTGTTTAAGAGCCGGCGTTTCAAACAGGAAGAAGCCGAAGCGCTTGAAGAAGCTCGTCGCCTGTTACGCTTTGTTGGATTGGCTGGCTTAGGCGATCAACTAGCCCGTAACCTGCCATATGGTGCCCAGCGCCGCCTGGAAATTGCCCGAGCCCTGGCAAATAAGCCCACGCTACTATTGCTAGACGAACCAACCGCCGGCATGAACCCGCAAGAGACGGTTGAGATGACCCATTTCATCCGAAATTTGCGTGATGAGCTGGGTATCACCATCCTATTAATCGAACACGATATGCGCGTGGTAATGGGCATCAGCGAGCAGATTTCCGTGATGGATTTCGGCCAAAAAATCGCTGAAGGCAAGCCAGCCGATATCCAGCGCAACCCTCGCGTGATCGAAGCTTACTTGGGTCGCGGTGCTGCATCAGGATTGGGTGCAGCTTCAGCCCAACCGGCAAACTGAATCCACCGGTGAGATTTTGGAGCAAATCACCATGCCAATGCTTGAAGTCAATGATATCCATACATATTACGGTAATATTCATGCCCTTAAAGGCATCTCCTTAACTGTTGAGAAAGGCGAGATCGTCACCCTGATTGGCGCCAACGGTGCGGGCAAGACCACCACGCTGCGCACTATAAGCGGCTTGCTCAAACCGCGCCAGGGCAGCGTGTCGCTCGAAGGCGAAGATATCTCATCCCCTGGATCAACCTACTCGGCCCATGATCTAGTCTACAAGGGCATCGCCATGGTACCCGAAGGGCGCGGTGTGTTTGCCAAGTTGAGCGTCTTGGAAAACCTCGAGATGGGAGCTTATTCCCGCAAAGATAAAAATGGCATTCAAAAAGATTTTGACCTGGTTTACACACTTTTTCCCCGTCTGAAAGAGCGCCGCACGCAAGTGGCTGGCACCCTCTCGGGTGGTGAGCAGCAGATGCTGGCTACCGGGCGCGCCCTGATGGCTCACCCGAGCTTGCTGCTGATGGACGAACCGTCCATGGGCCTGGCGCCAGTCCTGGTCGAGAGCATCTTCGATACAATTGAGCAGATCAACAATGAAGGCACTACCATCCTACTGGTCGAGCAAAATGCGACCATGGCGCTTTCGGTGGCTGACCGTGGCTATGTGCTGCAAACCGGAAGCATTGTTGTTGCCGACACCGCTGCCAACCTCCAACAAAACGAGATGGTGCAAAAGGCCTATCTAGGTATTGAGTAAGACAAGGACAAGCGCGCGACGACAAACTCATCCCTTGTGGCTCTATATGATCTATCTCGAAGATATATTCGAGGTATGCAAATCTCGAGCGCAGTGGTGGTAAAATCCTGCCACTGCGCTT